>JAKSBB010000678.1 GCA_022361315.1 Desulfobacterales bacterium | reverse complement strand
TTCGTTGGACTGGTGCATACCAGGGGGGAGTTTCATGAGATGTTCGGGGTGCTTTCTTTTAAATTCAGCAAGTTTTTGTCGACCCTCTTTTTTCATTTCCTGCCAGGTGACTGTGGTTCGTTCAAATACCTTCTGGTTTACTGCTGCGGCGATTCGATCTACTTTAGCAATTAAATCATCAGGGTTTTCGGAAATCTGGGAAAACCCCATATAACGTTCTTTGGGGATATCAAATATTTTGGCGTCGATACTGAAAAATCCGTCGAATTGGGTTATCGAGCCGGTAATCACATATTGGCTTTCGGTTTGGGCTGCAACGGTCTGAATTTTTTCTTTTGGGGGCAGATTCTCATGGCCTTTGGTGAGGCTTGCGGTTTTACCTGGGGGAATTACCTTTACCTTGTCCGGCCAGGAGAGGCGGGAGTAAAGCATTCTTGAGATCCCCTTTTTCACGTAGTTAATGTTCTTGTCCGCATGGATGTCAAAGGGAAGGACGGTGACGATACTGGGTGTGGCGGCAACAGATGCCGGTAGTGTGAAAACAGTGCCGGCCAGAAGCAGGCAAAAAAGGCTTAAGTTAAAATAAACGGAGGATTTCACAGATCTTTCCTTATAATTTTGATTTAAGCAGAGGGCCGACAACCTTGGGATCTGCCTTGCCCCGGGTTTTCTTCATAATCTGTCCCATGAAAAAACTAAACAGTTTTGTTTTTCCGTTCCGATATGCTTCGGCTTCATCCGGATTTTCCTGGATGACCTCGTCCACAAGGCCTTCCAGTTCAGACTGGTCCGACACCTGCTCAAGACCCTTCTCCTTAACGATTGCAGCGGGTGCTTTTCCTGTTTCCGCCATTTCTTCAAATACGGATTTGGCTGCGTTGGCATTGATACTGCCTTTTCAATGAGGGTGAGCAGTTCGGAGAAAGCCTGGGCAGATACCGGTGATTCGCCGATATCAAGGCCTTTTGCATTGAGCATGCCCATCAGCGTGGTCATGATCCAGTTGGCCGCCTGTTTGATGTTTTCTAAAGGGCGAATCGTTTCTTCAAAGAAGTTGGCCATGTCGATACTGGCAGTGAGCACATCAGCGTCATATTCCGAAAGGTTGTAGTCTTTCACGAATCTTGCTTTTTTCTCATCCGGCAGTTCCGGCATCTCTTTTTCTACGGATTGGATCCAGTCATCCTCAACAATGAGGGGGACCAGGTCCGGGTCCGGAAAATATCTGTAATCATGGGCCTCTTCTTTGCCACGCATGGAGGCGGTTTTATTCCGGTCCGGATCCCAGAGACGGGTTTCCTGAATGACTTTATCACCGGCTTCCAGGACATAGGCCTGGCGTTCCACTTCGAAGCGAATGGCCTTTTCCACATTTTTAAAGGAGTTGAGGTTTTTCAGTTCGGTGCGTGTGCCGAATTCTTCCTGGCCAATGGGCCTCAGGGAGATGTTAGCATCGCAGCGGAAACTGCCCTGCTCCATGTTGCCGTCACAAACATCGATATACTTCAGGATGGCGTGGAGTTTTCTCAGGTAAGCGCCGGCTTCTTCGGCGGAACGGATATCGGGCTCGCTGACAATTTCAATCAGGGGAACACCGGTGCGGTTGAGGTCTACTTTGCTTTTGGCACGGTGGGGGTCATGGATCAGCTTGCCGGCATCTTCTTCCATATGAATGCGGGTGATCCCTATGGTTTTTTCTCCGGCTGATGTCTCAATATCCAGATGGCCGTGTTCGGCAATGGGGGCCGCGTACTGGGAAATCTGATACCCTTTGGGTAAATCCGGGTAAAAGTAGTTTTTCCGGTCAAACCGGCTTTCCCTGGCTATTTTGCAATTGGTGGCCAGGGCAGCCTTGATGGCAAAAGTGACGGCCTGGCGGTTGAGGACGGGAAGGACGCCGGGCATCCCGGTACACACCGGGCAGGTGTTTGCATTGGGGGATTTCCCGAATTCCGTGGAGCAGTTGCAGAAGATTTTGGTCCGGGTCTTGAGCTGGGCGTGGACCTCAAGGCCGATGACGGTTTCAAATGCCATATATATTCTCTATTCCTTTGATTTTCCATTATTTAGTTCACAATAGCCTTTCTTTATAACCCTGATATTTTGATTAATCAATATAATTTTTATTGCAATAAAGGACCCAAAAATATAAAAGAAGGTTCTGTTGAAATTATAAATGCAAGGAATAACAAGGAAAAATCTCCATGAAATTTTTCTTATGCGTCATGGGTATGGTAATGATCGTCGAAGGCCTGCCCTATTTTGCCTTTCCCGCAAAGATGCGCCAGATGGTAACCGTCATTCTGGGAATGGATAATACCACCCTGAGGCGGTTCGGTTTTTTTATGATGCTGGCAGGCCTGGGGGTTGTCTACCTGTCCGGGGGAGGGCGGTAATGTAGCGGTTGTCAGACTATGATTATACACTGCCGGATGAACTGATTGCCCAGGCACCTTGCGAAGACAGGAGTAATTCCCGTCTGTTGCGGGTTCACAGGCCTTCCGGTGCTCTCTCTCATCATCATTTTAACAATCTACTTAGCTTCCTGAACGCCGGAGATCTTCTGGTGGTGAACAATACCAAGGTGATTCCGGCCCGGCTTATGGGGAAGAAAGCAACCGGCGGCCAGGTGGAAGTTCTAATTATCGACTATGCAGCGGGTATGGCCCATATGGACCGGACCGGTGAATTTCAATGTGATTGCCTGATCCGGGCATCCCGGCGCCCGAAACCCGGTGCCGTGCTGCTTATGGATGGGGGCATCACTGCAAAGGTCGTGGCTCACAATGAAAGAATATCAACGGTGGCATTTCCGGGTGGTGACGCATTTATAGAACGGTTGAAAGCATCCGGTCAGATTCCTCTGCCACCTTATATAAAAAGGATGGAGAATGATCAGCGGCTTGCCGGGCAGGACAAAACCGATTACCAGACTGTATACGCCCGTACCGAAGGGGCGGTGGCGGCTCCTACGGCCGGACTCCACTTCACGGCGGAGCTGATGTCGAAACTCCGGGCCAAAGGGGTGGGGGTGGCGGAACTTACCCTTCATGTGGGATACGGCACCTTCGTTCCCGTAAAGGTGGACGATATCCGTGACCATGATATTCACTCCGAGTTTTTCACCGTATCCGAAGAGGTGGCCGACCGGATTAATAAGACCAAAACCGAAGGCGGTCGCGTTATTGCGGTAGGAACCACCTCAGTCAGAACCCTTGAGTTTTTGGCA
>JAKSBB010000582.1 GCA_022361315.1 Desulfobacterales bacterium | reverse complement strand
TTCGGAAGCGTCCCAGGAGAATGGAGCCGGCCTGATTATCGGTCAGGGATTTTCGAGCACCGCTGGTTTTTAACTGCATTATTGCTACCCTTTCTATGGTAAAATCTCATGAATCGGTGAAGTCTCACAAAATTCCGCATAGTAAGGGTATCAACTTCAACCCGGGTTGTCTATACTTTTTTTAGCGTGGATCAATTCTCCATCAGACAATGGGGACTCATATCAAACACCTGCATCATGATGGCATGGTCGATCATGCTGACACCCTGGGCCATGGCATCCACCATATCCCTGTCGGTCCAGCCGTATTCTCTCAGGGTGTCTACATCCGCGTTCGTTACGGATGCCGGGGCCTTCATGGCCTTGACCACAAAGGCGAGCATGGCCCCCTCGTTTTCTTCCAGAAGGGATTGGGACGGATCGGCCTCCATGGCTTTGAAATCCGCTTCCGTCATCCCTTGTTTTTCAAGAAGGGCCCGGTTTAAATCCGTGCAGAAGCTGTAGTCCAGCTGGCGGGCAGCCATATACCGGATGTGAGCAAGCAGGCTGAAGCTCAGGTTGGATCGGGTGGCAAAATAACTGCTGCGGGCCAGCTGGATATCAAACAGTTCCGGGCTGACGCTGAGCATCCGGATGGGTTCCGGGATGATGCCGAAACGTTTCTGAAACATCTCGTATCCTTCTTTGACGCTTCCTTCTGCGGTTTCCGGTGTGACTGGTGTGATTCTCGGCATGGTGCCTCCTTTGGGTTTGGGTGGAAGATGCTTGCACTTTAACGGGGAATTTTATATTAGTAAAATTAATTGTTATTATCGTATCGATAAGGTGGGGTGAAATAAGGCGTGGATGTCCTGGAAGTAAAACATCTGAAAATGGTACGGGCAATCGTGGACGCAGGGAACATGACCCGGGCGGCAAAGGCCCTTCATCTGTCCCAGTCCGCACTGAGTCAGCAGCTCAAGGATGTGGAGGGGCGGTTGGGGGCCCCCCTCTTTTTCCGGACCCGGAAGCAGATGTTGCTCACGCCCGCAGGGGAGCGCATCCGCCATACGGCCGAGTCCGTGCTATCCTCCCTGGCAGAAACCGAGACGGATATTGCACGGATGGTCAGCGGAGAGACCGGAGAGCTGAAGGTGGGTACCCAGTGCATCTTCTGCTACCGGTGGCTGCCGGCGGTGATGCGGGAATTTCACGGGATTTTTCCCAACGTGGACATAGAGATCGGCAGATCGTCTGATACCTCCCGGGAACTGATTGAAAATGACCATGACCTGGTGATTTCGGTCCTGCCGGAATCCCCTGAAGGGGTGGATGTTATCCCGCTTTTTCGGGATGAATTTGTGGCCATTGTGCCGCCGGACCATCCCCTGGCCGGGGCGGACCATCTGGAACTGACGGATTTCAAAGGGGTAAATCTGATCTCCGCAAGGCCCAGAGAAAATAATTATTTTTATCAGAATGGCCTGAAGCCCAAAGGGATAGAGCCGCTGCGTTTCATGGCGGTGGAAGACCCCGGCGCCATGGTTGAGATGGTGGCGGCCGGATTCGGCTTTGCCATGTCGCCGCTATGGGCGGTCCGTTCCCTTGTTGACAGCGGCCGGGTCCGGGCCGTCAGGGTGACCCGCAAGGGGGTGTTTCTCACCTGGCAGGCCGTTCATCTGAAGACCGACCCGGTCCCGGTTTTTCTCAAAACCTTTATCCGGCTGGTGGGGCAGGCCGGTATCACCGGGTAAGCCGTTTAAGTTTCTTTTTGTAGGGGGCCACCATCCCGGGAATGAATTCCCTGTGGATCTGCCTGCGCAAAAAGGGAACAGCCACCATCAGGGAGAAGATGGTATTTCTAAACCGCCGTTTCCACTGCCGCTGGGGCAGGGTGGCATAGAGTCCGCTTTTTTTATAAAATTTGTCGTCCGCCGTGAACACCGCGGAGGTGTTGAAAACAAAATCTCTGAACAGCTTCTGTCCCCCGGCTCTGTAAAAACTTCCGCCAAAGTCCAGATTGGTTTCCCCGGCCAGTTCGAGGTTGCGGGAAAAGTCCCGGATTTCCCGGATGACGGCTTTGGAATCCCCAGTCTCATCCGTCACCACCCCCCGGAATTTCATATGCCAGCTGTCTGCGAAAACATCCAGCAGTTCCCTGAGGTTCTGCCGGTGGCGCAGGGGACCTGAGATTATGAAGCCCAGTTGTTTTCCCTGGAGCACCGGGGCATGGCCGTTGAAGAAGGATCTGTCAAAGAACTGCTTCCAGAGAGCGGAAAGGTAATGGTCCCGGATGCTGCCGCAGATCAGGATGATGTCGGCAGGTTTGAGATGGTCGTTGAAAAAACGGGCAAATCCGTCCTTCTGGATACAGGTGTTATCATATCCGCAGGTGCAGCAGCCCAGGCAGCCGTGGGACATGCCGCTGTCCCGGATGTCTTTTATGTCCACCGGAAGGTGGCTTTCCCTCTCAAAGGTCCGGATCATTTTCCAGAGGTTGCTGTCCGGGTCGGTGGTATCTGTGAGCAACAGGATGCTGCCGTTGCCGGCACTACCCGTCGGTTTTTCCGAAGCCGGCCCTGAATCTAAAGTCGGGTTAAACACCGGCACCTCCGGCACATCACCGGCAAATTTTTTCGGTAGCACCGTTTCCCGCCACACGGTTTTCAAAAACCATGAAAAGAACCCCGCCAGCTTGTCCCTTTCCTTCGGTTTGAAAAAGTCATCCATATGGGCGGAGTACCCTTTTGCATAGGAAAAACCCAGGTCCTCACATACGGCCTGGACATAGTTGTGTGCCGTATGATCAAAAAAGTTGATGGAGGTGGTCAGCGCCGTGGTGTATTTCCCCGCAAACCATCCTTTCCCCTTGCGTTCGTAGAGCAGTTCCATAAAGCGCTTCATCTGGGAAGGCACCAGGGCATAGTACACCGGAAACGACCAGACAACGGCATCTGCCGACCGCATTTTCTCGGCGACGGCATCAAATTTTTCTTCATTTTTCTCCAGGGATTTGATGGATTTCCCGATGGGAATCACCTCGGTCTCGATATCCGGTTCCCGGTTTGCAAGGAACCGCATGTGCTGGAGGGTGATGCTGTTGTCAGCCTTGGGACTGCCGTTCAAGATAAGGATTTTCATGGTCGGGTATTCCTTTCTCCAAAAGGGTGGCGCCGATGACGATCCGGCCCATTTCATCGAGTTGTGCCTCAAGATAGCCCGGTTCCAGATCCGGGTTTACCCGGCCCAGCATGACCAGGCCGTGGGTAAACACCGCCATCTGGGTCAACAGCTTCAGCCGTTCTTCCGGGGTGAGACAACTCAGATGTTCGTCCCGGCCCATCAACTCCACCATCAGTTCCGTTTTGACGGGAGCCACCCAGTGATTCGCCCCTGCATGGCCGAAGGCGTATAACATGTCGTAAAGATGGGCGTCCTCTCTGGCCATGCGCAGGTAGCCCATGCCGATATCCCTGAAACTGATATCGTCGGCATCGGAACTGCTCAGGTAGGTGGCTGTTGCTGTGGTGAAGGCCTCTTTCAGCACAGCATCCTGAAGATCCTTCATGGTGGAAAAGCAGGAATAGATGGGCTGGGTGGAGCAGTTGAGCTGTTTGGCAACTGCCCGGGCGGAAAGGGCGTCAATCCCGCTTTTTCTGGCAAGTGTCAGCCCGGCGGAGAGTATACGATCCGGCGTAATGGTTTGTTTCGGCGGCATAAATTGTTCCTGGGTAAATTAAATAACGAATTTTATATAACGCATGTTATTTTTGTGGTCAAGTAGTTTTTTATCTAAAGGCAGATGTGGGATATACGTTGCTGTGTAAACCGGGGAACCTAATTCAGATAAAGGGACTCGGTGGTCAGGAACTGTACTTAAATGTATCCACATCCGGCAGCAGGATATCTTCAATTCGCTTCAGGATGGCTGTTTTCTTGTACCGCCGGGCGGATTCGATGTCGGCGATACTCCGGGCAATGTCCACGGCAAGCGCCCTGTCTTTCTCATCGGGGAGAAGATCTGCCAGGGTCTGGAGGGCAAGTTCCCTGTCCTTTTCCAGCAGGGCGGCCTGATCCCTGACGATCTGCTTGAGTTGTTCCGGAGTCAGGGCCTTGAGGCGGTGGTCGGTTTTCATACCGAGCCTGGCCGCGTCATACTCTGCCATGTCAATGACCAGGTTGGCGCCGGTGACGGCAAGGTTCATCCGAATGACGGCCGCTTCAAATCCGCCCTGTTTCATGGCTTTCAGCCAGAGTTGGTGTTCCAGATCCCTGAACATATCGGTTTGGACAGGTTCCCTCACCGTACTTTCAGGGGTGACCTCCCGCTCGTCGTCATAGAAGAGGGTCTTAATCCAGGGGTTCCCGTAGGTGGTGTAGAACATGGTTTCGAAGAGGTTGTCCCGGGTTTTCTGGTAGAGTTCCAGGCTGTCCGTGATGAGGCCGGATACGGCTTTTTCCATCTGGCTGAAGACATTGGTTTCCGTTGCCGGTGTGCGGGTCTGCTTTACAAATTCAGCTGCAGGGCCCACCGGTGCCATCATTGGATTGAGGTCCGAGAATCCGTAACGCTGCACCCGCAGGGGATGGGACTGGCGGATGAATTCCGCGGAAAGGTCGTTCATCCATAATTTCACCCAGGGGCTGAGATAATCCTGGTAGAGGCGGTCGTTGAGCTTGGATATGGAAGATACCGGGTGAAAGGCCTCTTCATCTTCGAAACCGTCGTCCATGGCCAGGATATCCGCCATGTCCCGTTCCACAAACTCCACCTGATAATCGTCCAGCTGGGGATGGGTTGCCTCCTCACGGATGACCATCTCGTAAAGTCCCGGTGCCAGGAAATCCAGGGCGTCCACACAGCCGATAATCCCCTTGTGTTCCTTCCGGTTGATCTTGGAGGAAACAAAAATCCCCAGGTGGCCCACGGTATCGTGGAGCAGGTAGATGATGGTCTGGCCGTGCTGTTTGATCTCATCCACGTCCTTATAGACTTTTGTAATCCAGTTCAGGGCCTGCTGGGGCGGGGTGATATTGTCCCCCTTTGAGGCAAACACCAGGATGGGATCTTTAAAGTTTTTCAGGTTGATATGGGTGCCCTTGCTGAGTTTCAGGTAGCCCTGTTCCAGTTCATCACTGATAAACAGGTTGTTGACGATGAACCGGATCTCTTCACGATCCAGAAGAAAAAATCCGCCCCACCAGCGTTCAAAGTCCAGGAAGCGTTTTTCTTCCGTGTCCACCCGTGAATACACGTTATACTGCTTTGTCCAGAAGGTGTTGGCGGCGTTGAGCTCTTCAAAACCGGCCACCAGATGGGCACCGTCAAATTTACCGTTGCCCATGTCCGCACTGAAGGAGGAGAGCCAT
>JAKSBB010000893.1 GCA_022361315.1 Desulfobacterales bacterium | reverse complement strand
GGTGGCTGCCATCGCCATATTTGGGATTGCCTGGGTGGGCGATACCTACTTCAAGTTCGCCCTGCCCTCTTTCAAGGCCGGTATCGTTGAGATGGTTCAGAACTACCACTGGACCTTTGCCCTGGCCATGTTTATCGTTTCCGTCGTGGTCAACAGCCAGGCCGCTACCTGCCGTATGATGCTGCCGGTGGCCCTGGGCATGGGATTGTCTCCGGCTCTGGTGATCGGCATCATGCCCTCATGCTACGGCTACTTTTTTATTCCCAACTACCCCTCCGATATCGCCACCTGCACCTTTGACGTGACCGGCACCACCCGGATCGGGAAATATTACTTCAATCACAGTTTTATGGTGCCCGGTTTAATCGGAGTGGTCATTGCCTGTGGGGTCGGGTATACCCTGGCTCAGATATTTATCTGATCTTTTATCCCGATTGTCTTACCGATTGTCTTAACCAGATAATCCCCCAAAGGCCGATTCATATCTGCCTTTGGGGGACCTAAACCGTTTCATAGTAGCCTTCATTCTTCTTTCCCTTCACAAGATTTCACGTCTTATGCTTTTTTCCCTTTTAATCCACAGGCGTTTGGTATAACCAATGACCTGATCCAAGGGCCCTCAACAAAGAAATGGATACGGATACAAAAAAATGGTACTTTTGTTCATATACATCTTCATCGCTTTATTCTTTTCCTTTGCCTGCTCATTGATGGAAGCGGTATTTTTAAGCATTCCATACTCATACGTGGCCCTGCTTAAAAAAGATAATGGCCGTGAGGGCCGCAGGCTTCACCGTCTCAAGGAAAATACGGATAAATCCCTTTCCGCCATCTTAAGTCTGAACACCATTGCCCATACCGTCGGGGCTGCCGGGGCCGGTGCCCAGGCAACAGCCGTATTCGGCAATCAATATGTGGGCATCATATCCGCTGTCCTGACCCTGCTTATCCTCGTGGTATCGGAAATTATTCCAAAGTCCTTGGGTGCCACCCATTGGCGGCGTCTGGCAAAACCTGTTGCCCTCTGCCTGGAGGGGCTGATCCTGATCATGTATCCCTTTGTATGGGCCTCTCAATACATTACCCGGCTATTCTCATCAAAAGATCAGACGGATACCTTCTGCAAGGATGAATTCACCGCCATGGCCGAACTGGGGGAAAGCTCAGGTAAACTGCGAAAGGAAGAAGGCCGTATTCTTCGCAGCCTGTTCCGCTTCAACACCCTGACCGTCAAAGATATTATGACACCGAGAACCGTAGTCTTTGCCCTGAATGATGGTATGACCGTTCAAGAGCTTGCCCGGACCCACACCAATATCATCTTCTCACGAATCCCCGTATTCAGCGAAACCATTGATACCCTCACCGGTTATGTGATGAAAGATGAAATCCTGGAAGCCACGGCAAGGGATGAGTTTGATACCCGGCTTTCCACCATGAAACGGGATATTCAGAACGTCAGTGAAGAGATGAGGTTACCGGACCTGTACAATATTCTGCTGGATCAGCGGGCCCATATCTGTGCGGTAAAAGACAGCTACGGCGGTACCGCCGGTATCGTTACCATGGAAGACCTGGTGGAGACCCTGCTGGGTATGGAAATTATGGATGAACTGGATGTTGACCGGGATATGCAGGCCCTTGCCAGGGACCAGTGGCAGAAGCGGGTGAAACAGCAGAGATAATCAACGAACGGTTTACATCTCTTCCTGGGGGAAATACCTGCGTTCAGGCCGCCCCACACTTCCGTAAATCACGTCCGCCCGGAGTTCACCCGTGGTGGTCATGTACTCCAGATACCGCCGGGCGGTGGAGCGGCTGGCCCCGATAGCCTCCCCCATCTCTTCCGCTGAGAAACCGTTTGGCCCGACGTCCTCAAATGTATGACGGACCTTACCCAGTGTCAGAATATCAATCCCCTTTGGCACATCTTCAGAAACAGATTCGGCAGCGGACTGCAGGGGTTGATTCAACTCGTCGATATCCTTCTGCTCAAAGGTTGTATCCCTGTCCAGCATCCTGCGGAAATTCAGAAACCGCGTCAGGGCCTGTTCAAACCGGGAAAAGACCACAGGCTTTACCAGGTAATCAAAGGCACCGGCCCGCAGCGCCGTCTGCACATCGGCCACATGTTTTGCCGCAGTGATGAGGATGACATCCACTGCCCTGCCCTCCCCCCGGAGTTCATGGAGAATTTCCATCCCGTTACCGTCGGGCATATACAGGTCAAGCAGCAGGAGGTCCGGCGCCAGGAGGCGGGTCAGTTCCCTGGCCTCTTCCAGGTTCTGGGCGATTCCCACAACTTCGAACCCGGGCACTTTTTCTGCAAAATACCGGTGCATCTCTGCAATCCGTGTGTCGTCTTCCACGACCAGCACGCGAATGGTGTTCATGGTGTTTCTCCGGACGGCGGGTGTTTCGGCAGACTCAGGGTAAACAATGCCCCACCCAGGTCCCCCGTGGAAACCATGAGGTGTCCGCCGAGGTCATTTACATAGGTGTCCACGAGGTATAGTCCCACACCGTGAATCCCCCTTGGCCCGTTATCCGCATTTTTTGTTGAATAGTGTTTCTCAAATATTTTATCCTGATCAGCCGGAGGAATCCCGGGACCGGAATCCTCAATCTCAAAGATCAGGTCGTGGCCGATATCCGTCATGAAAATCTGAATTGAGGGGCTGTGCCCGGTACCCTCCGGGGCTGCCTCCAGTGCATTGTCAATGAGGTTGCCGATAATGGTGATGAGCCGGTCGTAATCATACCCTTCCGGCAGATTCCCCATGGAGGAGTCGGGGTTGAACCTGAAATCCACCTTCATCTCAAGAGCCCGGTTATACTTACCCATGATGATGGCGGCAAGGGCCGGATGGGGAATTGCTTCGGCCAGGGTTTGAATGAACTGCTGAAGCCCGGTTGACTCTTTCGTCACCAGATCAATGGCTTCCGGGTACGCTTCCATCTGAAGCAGGCCGGCCAGGGTATGAAGCTTGTTTGAGTATTCGTGTGCCTGGCCCCTCAGCATTTCTGAAAAGGCTTTTGTCTGGCGCAACTCCTGTTGGAGGCGGTGGAAGTCCTCCATGCGTCTGAAACTGGCCACAACGCCGTGCACGGCCCCACTGTATTCAATGGGTACCGATGAGAATATAAAGGTCTCACCATCGGCATGGACTTCCCCGGGGGGAATTCTGACCTCGGTTTTAAGCAGATCCAGAAAATCCCTTCCGGCAAATACCTCATCAATGGATTTACCGATCAGACGGGTATCGGATCCCAGATCCAGTAATTGCCTTGCCGCCTGGTTGATCAGCCGGATTTCCCCGGTTTCCCCCACCGCGACGATACCGTTGCGGATGGATTCAAGAATGGCCTGCCGGTCCAGGTAAAGGGAGGCAATTTCCCGGGGCTCCAGTCCCAGTGTCTGCTTTTTGACATAGCGGGCGATGCCTGTGGCACCTAAGAGCACCACCACAAAAAGCATAAAAATAAGCGTCGCCGGTTCACGCTGATACCCTTGTACGGTTTCCATCACCCGGGTTTGCAGATAGCCCACAGAGCCAAAGCCGATCACCCCGCCGTCAGGATCAAACACCGGAACAATGCTTCGCAGGGAGGGGCCAAGTGTGCCGGTGGCCTCTGACACATAGGCCTCTCCCTTGGACAACGCACGGGACTCATCCCCGCCCACAAACCGCTTTCCGATCTTGGCCGTGTCCGGATGTGAAAACCGGATACTTTCCACATCCGCCACCACAACAAATTGTGCGGCGGTTTTCTGCCTGACCGTTTCGGCCAGATTTTGAATTCTGCCCTCAGGATCATATCCCCGGTTCAGGGTTTCCTTTACCACTGGCATGAGGGCAAGGCTGTTTCCGATATCCAGGGCTCTCTTACTGATCTGTTTCTTTGAAATGTCTCCGATAAAGGTAGCGAAAATGGCACCGCTGACAATAAGGGTACCGAGCACCACCAGAGAAACAAGGACCAACATCTGCCCCTGAAGCGTGGGAGGTAGTACCCATCCGAGAATACGATCGAAGGAAATACGTTCCAATGGCCCGGGGGAAAATTCAGTTTGACTGTCCAATGGTTTCACATTACCGACATCAGGCGCCTGCCACCCGGTTCCTTCCGTCTTCTTTTGCCTCATATAGTGCTTTATCCGCTGAATTTACAAGGGTATCGGCATGATCTGCATCAACGGCCGCTTCGCTTGCCGGCAGCGAGGCCACGCCGACAGATACGGTGACCTGGATGGTCCGCCCGTCGGGCACCATAAAGGTTTTGGCCTCGATTTTCTTTCGGAGTTTACGGGCACAGTCAAAGGCTTTGTTGCGATCGGTTTCCGGCAATATGACTGCAAATTCCTCCCCCCCGTAGCGGGCGGCGATATCCGTTACCCGGGTGACCTGCCTTAATACACCGGCCACTCCTGCGATCACCTCGTCCCCCACCAGGTGCCCGAAATTGTCGTTGACCTGCTTGAAATGATCAATATCCATCATCAGAAGACTTATGGGTCTGGCATACCGACGGGACCGGCTGATCTCCCGGTCAAGACTCACGTGAAAATACCGCCGGTTGTAAAGCCGGGTCAGTTCATCGGTGACCGCCATTCTGGCAATGGTCTCCTGGGCAGCGGCCAGTTTCTTTGCCAGCCGGTTCACCATAAAATAAAAAATGATGATCAGGACGGAAACCGTCACAATGCTGGCAGCGGCAATAATTATTTTATTGGTTTTCATCTGCCGTCGGATATCGGAAATATCAAAGGTAACACTGATCCCGCCTCTGACCTGACCGGTTTTGTACCCCTGTTTGGCATGGCAGGACAGACATCCCTCTTCAACATAGAGAGGCGCCATATACCGGAATACCGTCCCGCCTTCGGTGTTGTCGACCCCTGTCACTTCCGGCAGGCCGTCCTCAAATTTCATTAATGCCTGACGTTCGAACTCATCCGGCCTGTTGCCCGGATTCAGGGGATTGAGGCTGGTGATATGATAAACAAAGTCCCCTGCTGCCCGGGCATATTCCGAAACTTCCCGGGTCATGAGTGCCGGATTTTTCTTGGTGAACACCCGTCCGTCTTCGGTGCGTATATCTGGATTTTCCAGGTAAGGGTTGGATTCGACACCCGACCGTTTTTCCACATAAACACCACTGTGGGCCGCGTTCCACCTTCGGGTGAGGACAATATTTCTAAAATGACTCCTGGCCGTGGCAATCATCTGCTCTTCGATGATTCGGTTGGTCCGCATGACGAATCCGAGAAAAATCCCCGACAGAAACAGGACAATGATGAGGCTGATGTTGATCATGAACAGCCGCCACGTCAGTTTACCGTCTTTTATGTCATCTGCCCCGAAAAGTTGAGACATATGCCCCCTGTTAAACAGCTTGCCCTATGGATAGTTATGTAAATTTGAAAGGTGGTACACATGCTTATGCAGGTAAGCTTACAGCAACCTTTGGTGCAATTCAAGTCCGGGGCACGCCTTATGGTTCAGCGGAACGATGCCGAACGAAATCTTTATCTTTCAACCGTTATGCAATGGCTTTCAGGATCTGTTTGGTCTCCAGCAACGCCCTTGAAATATTATTACGCTTCCGGCCCAGGGTAATCCGGATACTCTCCTTTTTAACGAACTTATACTCAGCTGTTTTATCCAGATGCCTGACAAGCTGATCAACGGGTTTGTGCATATGGGGCAACGAGAACTCAAGGGTCAGGGTATTCGGAGAAAGATCCAGCCGTTTGACACCGGCCTTGATGGCGTAAATCCGGAGCATGATCTTGAGCAGCATGTTTTCCGCAGGTTTCGGCAGCTTGCCGTACCGATCGATCAGCTCCTGCTTCATATCGGAAATATCCGACACACTGGAGAGGCGTGACAACCGGCGGTACAAAGTCAGGCGCTGCTCCACAGATTCGATGTAGGCCTCCGGGAATCCCGAGGACATGCTGGCGTTGATCTCCGGGTCCAGGGGATCGAGGACGTCCTCTCCCTTAATGTCTTTGACGGCCTGGTCCAACAGTTTGAGGAACATGTCGTAGCCGACGGCCGCGATGTGGCCGGACTGTGATGCCCCCAGTGCCGTACCGGCGCCGCGGATCTGAAGATCTTTCATGGCAATCTGGAATCCGGAACCCAAATCCCTGTGCTCCATCAGGGCGGCCAGGCGCTTCTTGGCATCCTTGGTCAGCCTGGATTCATCTGAGATAAAGAGGTAAGCGTACGCCTGGTTGTCACCACGTCCGATCCGCCCCCTCAGCTGGTAAATCTGAGACAGTCCGAAACGTTCCGCCTTATTGATGATCATGGTATTGGCAGAAGGAATATCCAGGCCGGATTCAATGATGGTGGTGCACACCAAAAGGTTAATCTCGTTGTTCACAAACTGGAGCATCACCTTCTCCAGTTCGGCTTCGGACAACCGGCCGTGGGCCACCCCGATCTTTGCATCGGGAATAATGGTCTGGAGATTCTCTGCGGTCTTAAAAATAGTCTTAATGTTGTTGTGGACGAAAAACACCTGGCCGCCCCTGGCAATCTCACGCTTCACCGCATCCCCGACAATGGCATCCTCATATTTCGAAATATAGGAAATAATGGGCTGGCGTGCCGCCGGCGGGGTGGTGATCACCGAGATGTCCCGCATGCCGGTGAGGGACAGGTGCAGGGTTCTGGGTATCGGCGTGGCAGAAAGGGATAGCACATCCACGGTGCTTCGTTTCTTTTTCAGCACCTCCTTGTGTTTGACACCGAACCGCTGCTCCTCATCGATAACAAGCAGGCCAAGGCTGCTGAAATCCACATCCTTCTGGAGGAGGCGGTGGGTACCGATAACAATGTCCACCTGACCTGCACAGGTCCGTTTGAGGATATCTGTCTGTTCTTTGCGGCTCCTGAAACGGGACAGACATTCGATGGTGACGGGGTAATTTTTGAAGCGCTCCCGGAAGGTGTGCAGGTGCTGCTCTGCAAGGATGGTGGTGGGAACCACCAATGCCACCTGTTTGCCGTCGTTGACCGCCTTGAACGCCGCACGGATAGCCACCTCGGTTTTACCGTACCCCACATCTCCGCAGACCAGCCGGTCCATGGGGGTATCTTTTTCCATATCCAGGTGGACATCATCAATGGCCCGAAGCTGGTCCCGTGTTTCTTCGTATGGGAAGGATGCTTCAAAATCGTTGTAATAGTTGTCCGGCCGGCTGAAAGAGAATCCCTTATTGACACGGCGCTTGGCATAGAGATCCAGAAGATCTGCAGCCATTTTCTCGACCTCGGCCTTGGCCTTGGCCTTGGACTTCACCCAGGATTTGGACCCGATTTTATCCAGAACCGGGGTATAGCCGTCTACACCCACGTACTTACCGATCATCTCCATCCGGTCCACGGGCAGGTAGAGTTTATCGTCATCCTGATAAACCAGGAGGATGAAATCCTGGGAGATGCCGGAGACGGTGAGACTGCACAGCCCTTCATAACGGCCGACACCATGTTCCAGGTGGACCACGATATCCCCGTTTTTCAACTCTTCCGGCGCAATGAGTTCTGTTTTCAAATCCCGGCCAGTGGTCTTCCTGCGCCGGATCCGTTTTTTTCCGAAGATTTCATCTTCGGTCAACAGGGCCAGATTTTCATCCTCCACTATGAACCCGGAAGTGACATGGCCCGTCATTAGATAAAGCCCGGGCCGCTGCTCCAGAAATTCGCCAAAGCTGCCACAGGGTGCCGGTGAAATGCCGTAGGGGGCCAAGAGGGAAACCAGGCGCTTCACCTGGGCATCCTGCCGAATCACC
>JAKSBB010000489.1 GCA_022361315.1 Desulfobacterales bacterium | reverse complement strand
GCTTTTCCCAAGGATGTTATGGCTGAACTGCTCCCGGGCCAGCTGGTCCTTCAGGGACCGGTTTTCGGTTTTCAAATGCATCCGCTCGAAGATCCGGTCGATCGTCAGCCGGAGTTTGTCAAAATCCAGGGGTTGGGTGAGATAATCATATGCCCCGATCTTAAGGGCCTCCACAGCCGTATCCACGGAGGAGTATGCCGTCATGATGATCACGGGCAATGAGGGATTATAGCCGTGAATCTGAACGAGTGCTTCCATACCTGACATCTTCACCATTTTCATGTCCATAAGGACCAGGTCAAAGGCACGGGCCTTCACCATATCCACCCCCACATCCCCGTCATCCGCCAGATGGATTTTAAATCCCCAGTCTTTCATCAGGGTGTTGAGCATGCGGGCATGGGCGGCATCATCATCCACCACCAGTATATTGTGCTTGGTCACGATAATATCCTTATGTTAAGTGTTATCCCGTGGTTTCGTATTAACCTTTTGTATTAACCGGGACATTTTCTGCGTTTGCCTCTCCGCCTGCCCCTTCCGCCGGCAGGCTGATGATAAAGCAACTGCCCTTATCAGGCTCCGATTTCACCCGGATCTCCCCCTTCAGGTTCTCAACGATCCTGTGGACGATGGAAAGGCCTAACCCGGTGCCGTCCGGCCGGGTGGTAAAATAAGGATCAAATATATCTTCCAGATGCGCAGGTTCGATGCCTTTCCCCGTATCCCGTACACGGATTTCCACCCGGTCCGCAGTATCCCCGACCTCAACGGAGAGTTCTCCGGGGGCTGTCATGGCACTGATGGCATTCATGTACAGGTTGAGCAGGACCTGGTTGATCCGGTCGGGATCTGTTCTGAGCGTGGCAAAGCGGGTGCTGATAAGGAGTTGCGTTTCAATCTTTTTCTTTTCCAGATCATGGGCTACCAATTTAAGGGAATGGGAGATCAGCGGTTCTATCTCCACCCATTTGTACGCCACGGCCATGGGCTTGGCAAACTCCAGAAGCTGGGTGATGGACCGGTTGATACGCGCCACCTCTTCCACCATGATTTTCGCAGTTTCAGCATCCTCCGGCTCATTCTCATACCGCCTGGCAAAATAGGTGGCAAACCCCTTGATGGAACTCAGGGGGTTCCGAATTTCATGGGCCACCCCGCCGGCCAGTTTACCGATGGCCGCCAGACGCCGGTTGGTCTCCACCTCTTTTTTCAGGGCATCCAGCTGGGTGAGATCCCTGAACAGAAATACATAGCCCTGAATTTCCCTCCCGTCATCCAACAAAGGAGAGGCGGTCATATCCAGTCTCAAATCAGCTTTCCGGTCAGCCTTTGATTCATTGGGGCCGCGAACCACAAGTTCCCTGGTGATAACCGC
Organism: Desulfobacterales bacterium; assembly: GCA_022361315.1. The sequence goes on along the minus strand of JAKSBB010000489.1, from coordinate 12,431 downwards.
CTTGGTCTCCCCCATTTCCATGGCCATGCGAATCATCTCGGGATAAGCCTTTTCCGGTAGCGGGCCGAGAATATCTCCGGCAGCCCTGTTGGCCGATGTCACCGCGTATCCTGTGTCCAGCGTAATCAGTCCCGAAGGCATATTCTGGACAACGTTATCGGTGAATGCGGTCACCCGGTCCAACGATACTTTGGCGGACCGATAGGCCTGGAATGCGATCAAAGCAATAATTCCGGCACATCCCAGCAGAAAAAAGAAAATACCGCGCCCCACAATCACCTTTGTCATACGGCCTTTGACCTGCTCCACCTTGGCCATGGACAGTCCGGCAAAGATGTACTGCGCCTCCGAGTTAAAAAAGCCGGAAAAGGGTTTATCTCTGTGACGGCTATGCCGCCCCTTATGCCGTCCGCCAGGCCCGATTTCCATAGGGGCAAACCGCTTATAGACCTCAAATACCGGCACACCGTCCATGTGCTGCATCCGGCTGAATACCCGGTGTTTTTCCCGGGTCATTCCCGTAATCACAGGGAAACCGGTATACTCACTGCCCACCCGTTCCGGATTACTGTGGGCCAGTATCTTTCCCCGCTTGTCCGTAATGATGATGTAGGCGATATCTTCCTGAATCGCCGTTTCTTCAAGCATCGCCTGAACCCGCAGCCCTCCCAGCATCCCGGTGCGTGTCCCTGCTTCAAAGGTCCGGATCAGGGATATGCCCCTGACGAGAAACCGTTCCCGGATATGATCATCGTGCCGCTCCATCCGGTCCAGGGTCATAAAGGTAAATACCGGCAGCAATACCGCCAGCACCCCGGCCATCATAAAGGGGGAAACGGGAAGAGAAAATTTTTTCTTTAAGAACTTCATCTGTCAGGCCACCGGATCCTTCACGGTTAATCGTTTTTAAATTGCCCGAACCGGGCATCAGGGGGTCCAAACTTCCTTGAATTTACGTCTTGAAATTCCTTAAATTCCTTGTGCAATTAAGGTACCACCCCTGTTTCAGCTGGAATACCAAGTAAGTTCGCATTCGACTGCCACCTTTTTACCCATCTGTATACCTCAGCCTGTATAAAAAATACACACCTGGCCCGGTCACAAACCGGGACCGACTTCACGCACCATTTTTTACCTAATAAAATCAGTCCGATAAAAAAATTTACCCCACAGTGGCACAGCCACTGCAAGACATTATTTCAGCAAACCAAGCAATTATGTTTGAAATGTAAAAAGAACACGAACCATATGGAGATGACATGAAAACCACGGCAGCCACAACCATCACCTTAGACCACACCCTGTGCAACACACCGGAAACGGTCGCCCGTGGCTGTCCTGATCCTGCCGGAAACCGGGGCTCCCGCCTTCTGCAGCATGGCCCCACAGGATTCCATCCCGGATCATCAGCCATCACCTTAACACCAAACGCTGCAGCCTATATTTCCCTTCCTTAACACCCTTTCCATTTTGCCCATCTTTAAGATCCGGAAGCCGGTAACGGTTTCCGGATCTGCCTTTTTTGGCCCCCTCAGTTTTCAAACCACCTCTTTCACCTGGATAATTTTTATACACCCGGGAAATTCCTCCGGGTAAAAACTAAACAGATCATTTTTCAGACCGATGTCTCTCCATTGGCCACAAACAGAATTATCCCCTTTATTTTAAGCGCATTACATATTTATTCTTCAAATGGCACACCCCTTGCTCAATAGGTTAGCCAGAATCGATCGAAACCAAAAAAACGATCACAACACAAACCACAGCATTTAGGAGATTTAATTATGAAAAAAGTACTTATCGGGATCACAGCCCTTCTCACCGTCGGTTTTCTGGCCACCAACGCCTTTTCCTGGGGACATGGCAGCGGCAAACGGGGAGGCTGCGGCGGCCAGTCCTATGAAGCCTTTGCCAATCTGACCCCGGAACAGAAGACCCAGCTGAAAGCGTTAAAGCAGAAATTCATCGATGATACATATGAAACACGGGCGGCCCTGATGAACAAACACCAGGAGATCCGGATGCTCCTGGAAACGTCGAGCCCCAGCCGGGCAAAACTGGAAACCCTGTCCGACGAAGCACTGGATCTGATGAAAGACATGAAGGGCAAGCTGATCGATGCGGTTCTCGAAGCCAAGAAAATCGCCCCGGAACTTGATATGTCCCTGTTCGCCGGCCACCGGGGCGGATTCGGTAAACACGGTTTCGGTAAAGGAGGCAAAGGCATGTTCGGCCCCTGCGCCTGGAAAACCCAGAATCAGGAAGTCGTCCAATAACCCGACGTCTCCCTCCTCAACCAATTGTCAATTAAACACCCGGGCATTTTGCCCGGGTGTTTTTTTATCAGCCGCGCTCGGAGACCACCGGATTTTCCAGGGTGCCGATACCTGATATCTCGGTTTCCACACGGTCTCCCGGGCCCAGGTACACCGGAGGCTGCCGGGTATAGCCAACCCCTTCGGGGGTGCCGGTAAGAATCAGGGTGCCCGGCATCAGGGTGCAGGACTGGGAAAGGTATGAGATAATCTGCGCCACGGAAAACACCATGTCTGAGGTATTGCTTTCCTGCATGGTCTCACCGTTTACCCGGCAGCGGATGTCCAATGCCTGGGGGTCGGCGATCTCATCCGGTGTCACCATTACCGGTCCGCAGGGGCAGAAGGAGTCGAAGCTTTTGCCCTTGACCCACTGGCCGGCGCCGGCATTTTTCTGCCATCTCCGGGCGGAGACATCGTTGGCACAGGTGTAGCCCGCCACATAGTCCAGGGCCTGGGCTTCGGTGAGGTTCTTGGCGGGCTGCTTGATAATCACCCCCAATTCCGCCTCAAAATCCACTTCAGGCGGTTCCGTACAGCAGGCGGGTATAACGATGGGCGCTCCGTGGCCGGTGATGGCACCCGGATTTTTCATGAATACAGCGGGATAGTCAGGCAGTTCCAGCCCGGTTTCCTGGGCATGTCGGCGATAGTTCAGGCCGATGCAGATGATGGCCGACGCCCAGACAACGGGCAGCACCTGGGCGACCTTTAGCCGTTGCCCCGTATCCGTCAGACTCACAAACACATCTCCCTCCAGGCGGGAGGCGGTGTCACCGTCCCAATCCGTTCCCCAGGCAATCTTCTGATCCTCCGTGACAAAGCGTATGATCTTCATGATCCATCCTTTTCTTTTCAGGTCCCTTGAGATATTTTACCCGTGTGAGCCGCGATATATAATACGCGTTACATTCTATTAGGCATAAAGACGGGTAAATGAAAAGAATTTTTAAGGGAAACAACCGGAAAACAGCGGATCTGACCCTTACGGTCATGGCCTCCCAGGCTTTGGCAACCCGTATCGCGGTGAGCCGGGACCGTGAATCCGGAAGGTGGATCTACGAAATCCGGGTCCGGGAAGCGGACTATGAGGCGGCCGTGACTCACCTGGCAGCCTATCGGATTGAAAACAATATCACCGCGACACCCAAACCCGCTGCCGAGCCCTTTTACTTCCGGTCGGTAACGGCCCTGATTCTGGTGATTCTGCTTTCACTGGTTCATGTGCTCAGTATCCATTCCGGCCTTCACGAGCAGCTCGTGTTTAACTTTGGTGTTTCCACTTATTTTCTTTCCCAGGGAGAAACCTTCAGGGCCGTCACCGCCCTTTTCCTGCACAGCGATGCCCGCCATCTCCTGGGCAACACCGCCGGCATCCTTTTTCTGGTGGGGCCGCTCATGCGGCTCACCGGCCCGGGTTCCGGCAGCCTGATGCTGCTGGGTGCCGGTACGGCCGGCAACCTGATAGCGGCAAGCCTGGGAAGGGGTTCTGCCATCTCCATCGGCGCCTCCACCGCCATTATGGGTGCGGCAGGGATTCTGGCGGCCTGGCAGGCAGGCCAGGGACGACGGGGCTTAAGCCGGTTGGCTCCCATCGCTGCGGGGGCCACGCTTATGGCCATGTTCAGCCACGGAGAACGCACGGATATCGCCGCCCATCTCTTTGGATTTCTGGCCGGCGTCGGTGTGGGTTTCATCGGTATCCTGCCGGTTGGACAGATACAGGCGTCCTTGTATCGTCGATGGTGGGAGGTGCTAATGGTCCTGCTCTCCCTTGGCATTCTCTTTACGGCCATGGTCCAGGGAAGATTCCTGCACCACATTGTGGGGATTTAAACCGACCTGTAAACCGTTTATTTTCAAATAATTGCAAATCCCTTTTGCTTGCCCGGATATTATGGTAAGGATGGCCTTGTACTTTAATCGTACACTCCCCCTGAGCCGGGGTTTACGCACCTGAATTCTTCAAGATTTGGAGGTTATCTATGAAAGACACATCTCCCGAGATCCTGATCCTGGGCGGTGGTGTGGCCGGTATGTCGGCTGCCCTTGCCCTCTCGCATCGGGATGTCCTGGTTCATCTGGTTGAAAAAACCGACAGTCTGGGCGGCAATGCCGCATCCTGGGCCTGTATGGCCACAGACACCTGCCAGAACTGCGGGGCCTGCCTGAGCCAGGAAATGGCGGATCTTATAAAAAAGACAGAGACCATCACCACCCACCTCAACACCGAGATCACCACACTGGAACGCAATGAAAAAGGTATGACGGCGGCACTTTCCGGTGGCAAGACAATATCTGCGGCCAAGGCAATTGTGGCCACCGGCTTCTCCCCCTTTGACGCCGCCGAAATACCGGCCTACCACAGCGACAGTCAGGATAAGGTGATCACCACCGCAGAACTCAATACCCTGATCCGTGAAGACAAACTATCCGGCATGCTGGGGGATGCGCCTAAAATCGCTTTTCTCCAATGTGTGGGATCACGGGACCGCCAGGCAGGCAGGGATTATTGTTCCCAGGTCTGTTGTAAAATCTCCATGCGCCATGCAAAAAAACTGCGCCACCAGATACCGACTGCGGATATCAGCCTCTTTTACATGGATCTCCAGATCATGGGTAAAGAGGCCCGGGCCGCGGCCAGTGATCTTGCCGGGGAAATATCCCTGATCCAGGGGGTACCGGCGGAGATTCTGTCCCACCCGGAAACCGGCAGACTGACCATGGTCACCGAAGACCCGGCCACCCTGGCCCGAAAATCCATGGATTTCGATCTCATTGTACTCTCCGTGGGCATGGTTCCGCCGGAAAAGAGCCGGGACACCTTTGACACCTTGGGGATGACACCCAATACCTGGGGATTCTTCAATACCGGTGCCGCAATACCCGGCCCGGATGTCATCGTTGCGGGTTGCGCCAAAAGCCCCAAAGACATTCTCGGCACCCGCCAGGAGGGACAGATCGCAGCGGCCACAGTGCTCAGGGAACTGGACCTGACAGCCGATGCCAATACAGGCATCGCCGTACTCGGTGACGGTCCTGATGCCACTGCCATTGCCGCAGCCGTAGCTGCCCAGGGCTATCCGGCCTATCTCTTCGGCAAAGGAGAAAACCTGGCATCCGGTATAAAGGATCTGGGTGATGCCAAGTTACTTGCCGTGGACGGAACCGTCGGCAACTTTTCCATCTTCCACGACATCAACGGCAGAAAAGCCACACTAAACTGCGGTGCCATCATCTCTGCTCCGCCACCTGAAACCCTTGCAAACAAAAACAGTTTCAAAGGCGCCATCAGCCTCGCGAATTATGCGGATATGCCAGCGGCGGACCGCCCGGACAACGCCGTCATCCTTCTGGATTATTTCGGTCCGGAATACAAGGCCCCTGCACGGCAGGCCCTGACAGCAGCCCTGGCCGCCCGGGATGCCGGAAAAACAGTCACCGTGGTACTGAACAAAATGCTGGTGCACGGTCCCACCGGCCAGGAGCTCTATGACAACGCCAGGCAGGCCGGCGTCCGTTTCCTTCGGTATGCCACCCCGGAAGATGTCGCCATCGCATCCGGTGACAAGGGATTTTCCATCACGATGAAGGAAACCACCCTGCCCGGCCATGAACTGGCAGTGGACGCAGACACCCTGGTGGTGCCGGATGCCATTGCCGCCTCTCCCATGTTCTCCGAACTGTCCCGCCTGCTGAACCTGGGCCTGGATATGGAAGGTTTCATGCAGCCGGCCAACGTCCGCCACCGCCTGGTGCAAAGCCAGAGAAAGGGGATATTCTTTGCAGGCGCCTGCCACGACGACATCGATGCAGATGACCTGAACCTTGAAATTCAGGCGATCCTGGCCGCCCTGGAAACAGGTAACGGCAGCGCCGGCAGCGGCAGCAGCGGCAGCGTGAGCATAAATGAAAAAAAATGTGCCAAATGCCTGACCTGCTACCGGGTCTGCCCCCACGGCGCCATCATTCTTAACGAGAAGAGCCGGCCGCAGATCGAACCTTCGGCATGCTTTGCCTGCCAGGCCTGCGTATCCAATTGCCCGGCCTATGCCATTGAATCCGATGGGCTGGCCAACGCGGAACTTGCAGACCATGCTGCCAAGGGCCGTACCCTCGTCCTGGCCTGTGAACGCTCGGCAGCCCTGGCTGCCGAAAACGTAAGGAATATGCCGGACAATACGGATCTGGTATCCATCCCCTGTGCCTGCAGAATCAGTGCGGATATGATTTTAAAAGCCCTGATCAACGGTGCTGACCGGGTGATCACCAGCGGTTGTCACGACGGTAATTGCCGCTCCGGAGACGGTCCGGCCATTGCCGCCGAAAGTGCTGCCAAAGTCACGGGTCTGCCGGGAATCACGCCGGACCGTGTCTCCTGGCAACCCGCGGCGGCCAATGAACCGGCCGTATTTTCCCGCATTGTTTCAACGCCCTAACCGGAAAGATCATACCGGAAAGATGAGGATAAGATGACAACCTTACATATGAATAAAGATTCTGAACTGGCCCGGTTCCTGAACAAACTGGGAAAGGGCGACAATATCGCGGAATGCCTGACCTGCGGAGCCTGCAACTCCAGGTGCACCTGGTTCGACGGCCAGGGGGGACCCATGCCCCGGCAGATGGTCCGTATGGCCGCCCTGGGCCTTGATGAACAGCTTATCAAAAGCGAGATGCTCTGGGACTGCCTGATCTGCAACCGCTGCACTGAAGTCTGCCCCATGGGCATCACCATGGATGTGGTGGTGCGCAAGGCCAGGAGCCTTGCCGATGCCGATGATCAAATCCCCGTGGACATAAAGAAAGGCATAAAAAACAGGCTGGAACTGGGGGATGTGAACGGGTTGACCAAGGAAGACTTTGTGGAAACCGTTGAATGGGTTTCCGAAGAATTTGTGGACGAGGTGGAAGATGATGACGCCGAAATCCCCTACGACCGCAAAGACTCAAAGTATCTGTATCTGCCCAACCCCAGGGAACTGGGCATCAACCTCCTCCACCTGACTGCCATGGCCAAACTGTTTTATGCCACCGGTGAAACCTGGACCATGTCCTCCAGCCCTACGGATGTCACCAATTGGGGATATTTTGTGGGCAAGGATGACATCGCCGAACGCATGGCCCTGATGGTGGTGGAACCCGCAGAAGCCCTGAACATCGAAACCCTTGTCCTCAGCGAATGCGGCCACGGCTATCACGTGCTCAAGCACATCTTGCCCCAGGTCATCGGCAGGGAACCGAAATTCACCGTCATGAGCATCCCCGAACTGGTGGTTGAATACGCGAAAAAAGGCGTACTGAAATTTGATCCTTCCGTGCATCCCTACAAAATCGCATACCACGATCCCTGCAATATTGCCCGGAAATCCGGCGGTTATGAGGCCCCCAGGGAGCTGCTCAGCCTCTGCTGCGACGGGGTGGTGGAACTCACCCCCAGCCGTGAAGACGGCGTCTGCTGCGGCGGCGGGGGCGGCATTCTCCAGGATTCCAATTCTAAGGGGAAACGGATGATCACGGGTAAACCCAAGGCAGACCAGATGAAGGCCACCGGCTTGGAACACATCGCCACGGCCTGCCTGTCCTGCCACCGGCAGCTCGGTGAAATCTCCACCCATTTTGAACTGGGCATGAAGGTGGACACAGTGGCCTCACTGGCGTCTGAATGCCTTATCCTGAATAAATAAGCGAGCCTGTCCGGGGCCGGTATCATCGGCCCCGGACATCTTCCCATGACACTCATCATTATTCCCGATATTTTCGGCAAAACACCGGCCCTGGAGCGTCTTCAACAAAAACTCACCGATATCCGAAACACAAATATCATTGATCCATATGGAGACGGCCTCTTTTTCAGGGATGAAAAAACGGCATACACCCATTTTCGAAACTGTCTGACAATCCCGGCTTACGCAGACCTGGTACGGAAAAAAATAGAAGAAACATCGGGCCCGGTTTATCTTCTGGGCTTCAGTGCAGGGGCGTCCGCTCTCTGGTATCTATCGGGACTGATAAAAACGGATCGGATAAAAAAGGCCGTGGGACTGTATGGATCCCAGATCAGAAACTTCGCGAATATTTACCCCGGGTTTGCCACACACCTGATATTCCCCATCTCAGAACCCCACTTTGATGTGGAAGACCTGCAGGGCCAGTTGGCGGCCAGGCCGAACCTCAGCTGTGAACGGTCATCCGGTCTTCACGGATTCATGAATGAATATTCCGCCAATTTTAATCCGGATCTTTACAGTGTCTACATTGAGGAAGTCCTACCTGAAATACTGCGTTCGAAAAGTTAGCGGTCCAGTTCCGCCCGGATGGCTGTACCGATTTTTTCTATGGTATAGGGTTTTTTGACATACTGCCCTGCCCCTAAAGCCTGTGCGGCCTGCACATCAACGGTTTCAGCAAATCCGGAGGCGATAACGGCCTTTTGCCCGGGCCGCAGACGAATCAGGGCCTCATAGGTTTCCCTGCCGTTCATACCGCCCCCCATGATCATATCGATGAGCACAAGGTCCGCTGAATATTTTCTCAGGAATGCCACGGCTTCTTCTCCGTTTGAGACACTAGCACTCTTATATCCCAGCACATCCAGCATGGCAGCGGCGACCCGCTGCTGGTCCGGTTCGTCGTCCACAATAAGGACAGTTTCCCCCTGCCCTTTGTAGGCTTCCATTTCCGGCTTTTCGCTCTGCTCCACAAGATCCTCACGGGTGGCGGGAAAATAGAGGTCGAACCGGCATCCCCAGTCCCCGGTATCCATATCCACAAAGCCGCCGGTGTCATGCACCGTATTCCACACAATGGTCAGCCCCAGTCCCGTGCCGCTTTTGCCCATCTTCTTTTTGGTATAAAAGGGCTCAAAGATCTGGTCCCTGTGCTCGGGGGGAATCCCCGGACCATTGTCCGTGATGGTGAGCACCACATATTCACCGGGGGCAATGGTTTCGTATCCCTCAAAGGGTTCCCCGATGTAACGGTTCTCGGTTTTGATTACCACCCTGTCCCCATGCGCACCCATGGCCTCAGCCGCATTGAGAATCAGATTTGCCACGACCTTGCCCAGGTGCACCATGGAGGCCTTGATATTCAGCAATTCGGGATCCAGTTCCGTATCCAGGGTAACGCTCCCATGGGACTGCCGGAGCAGGTCCGCTTCAGGAGAGACAAAATAACTCTCCACCACCCAGTTCAAATTCAGAATTTCATGATGGCTGGCCACCCCCCGGGCAATGGTCAGGAGGTCATTGACGATAAAGGCGGCCCGGTTCCCGGAACTTTGAATCAGTTCTACGATTTCAAGGACATCCGGCGGCAGGTCGTCGTTCATCATCAGGATTTCCGGATACCCCACCAGACCGGAAAGAATATTGTTCAGATCGTGGGCCACCCCGCCGGCAAGCAGACCCACGGCTTCCATTTTTTTTGCCCGGGCCAGTTTCTGTTCGCTCTCCGCCAAGGTGGTCAGCAACCGGTTGAAGGCCGCCACCAATTGCTTAAGCTCCACATAGGGGATGTTGGATTCAGACAGCTCCCGGTTGGCCGGATTGCCGGCGATGAGGTCGGCCTGTGCGGCGATATCTGCCACCGGCCGGCCTACGGACCGGGCCACGTAGACAGCCACGCCGCACAGCAGGGTGAATATCATGAGTCCGATACCGCTGAGCACCAGGAACCAGAAGCTTTTCTCATCATACAGGGGTTGGGGAGAGGCCGCGAAGTAAAGATGATCAAAATCCCGGAGTCGAACCAGCCAGATATCCGCGAGCTGAAGCCCTTCATCACTGTGGTCTAAGCGTTCAGGCGCCGCGCCCCCCGGAAGAGGTACAACCCGATTATCCTTAAGATTGATCATCCGTTTGCCTGTTATGGCCAGCAGACGCTCACCGGGATTGGGGACAAGCAGTTTCCACAGGCTTTCATCTGCGGCCAGATCATAAACCACGACGGCGGTTCCCACTATCGTTCCGTCTTTTCTTGTAACGGGCAGAGAAAAAACAGTCAGGGGACCGCGGGGCGCTTCCTGCATGGGTTGAAACACCTGTGGGGTTCTCCCCAATGCGGCTTCTGCCAGCGCACGTTTTCCCGGTTCTTCCATGCCGGGGGGAAAGATGAGTTCCCCGTCACCCTGTCCCTCGTCACCGGTGAGTACAAAATATACCGCACCGTTAAAAGGGGGGAATTCCTGTGTCAGAACATCTTCCACCTTTCTTGTCATACCCAGCATCAGATTAATTGTCACGGCGTTGTTTTCACTTAACCGCCGCAGGTTTGTCTGCAGTTGATTCACCCGCCGGTCAAGCTGATGGCTGCACTCCGCTGCCGCAGCCTGGAAGCGATTCAGGTGATCTGCTTCGATCCGGTGAATCAGGACCAGATAAAAGGTGCACACCACCATCAATAAAGGTGCTCCCACAAAAATCAGAAATCGCTTTGTCAGGAAACTGGAAAATGATTTTTGTCGATTGGACATCTGTCGGCCTAAAAGAAGATATCGTCCGAAGCGGCGAGGATCTCTTCGGGGATGTTGATATTCAGTTGTCTGGCCCGTTTCAGGTTGAATGCCAGTGCATAGTCCCGGGCGTCCTCCAGAGGAATGGTTCCCGGGTCGGCCCCTTTGAGGATGGCGGCAGCCTTCATCCCGGCCTGAACCCCCATGGCGCGGAAATCCACGGCAGCCCCGCCGAAAAGCCCCATTTTACAGAATGCATAGTTGAGGGCCAGTTCGGGTTTCCGGGACACCTCCAGGGTCAGTTTAAAGATTCTGGCGGCATCCCAGATCTCACCGGCCTGGTCTTTCAGAACCAGTGCCACGGGGTAGATGGCACCCACAGCATCGTCCCGGTTCGCCGCCTCAAGGGCCGCCCGGTACTCCGCCACAGACCCCACCACAGCAATGTCCCAGAGGGCTTCAGGTAATCCTTCAAGTTCCAGCTCGGCCTGCCGCCGGATGGCCTTTCCCGTGGGTGACTCCCGGTCCACAATCACCTGGGTTTTGGATGTCCTGTTAAAAATCTTGCCGTGTACCCTGATGGCGTCGTTGATGTGAAGCAGTTCGTAGACCCCGGTCACATTGTGCCGGGGGTGTGTGCGGCTTTCAAAAACCGGAATCAGGCGATGATAATTTTCCGGTTGGTTGTTCATACCGGAAAACACCACGGCCACATCCGTGTCAACCAGTTTCAGGCCCACATGTTTGAATGCGGTATCATCAATGGTCACAAGCAGATCCGGCTTGAACTCGCGGATACGGTCCAGGGCAGTTTTCGCCCGGGCAGCCACCGCTTCCGGGGTGACATGTGTGCGTTTCGTATCCATGAACCAATGGGCCACGGTCAGGGTCTTCCCCGGTGTAAACCCTTCGGTGTCAAGCGCGGTCAGCACCCCGTCCGCCTGGGGCTGACCACAGACATGACCGGCTTCGTAAGAATGGAGAATAAATACACGGGCAGTTCCGGCCGTCGCCGTCATCGGGACGATACCATAAAGCACCATGCCTCCTGCGAGGATCAACAGGCAACGCAACATCGTCTTTGCTGTTTTCGTCAATGCAATCATTGTATGGTCCGGTCGTCTTGATTTTCAATACGGAAAGGATGACCCCAGTCCGTATATCATACCCTGTGGACCTATAATTTCAAGTTATTTCTCTGTTCGAATTACCGGGCCGGCCAGTCAGATTACCGGGTCAGTCAGCGGGTCACACGGAGACGTTTCCTGCAAAGGCCAGGGTGGCCGGTCCGGTTTTAAAAATATGATTGGTTTCCCTGTCCCAGCGGATGGTGAGATCCCCCCCGTCCAGATGAACCACGGCACGGTCTGAGGAACGCCCCGTAAGACTGGCCGCCACCAGGCTGGCACAGGCACCTGTACCGCAGGCAAGGGTGATGCCGGCCCCCCGTTCCCAGACCTTCATGTCCAGTTCGGTATCCGATACCACCTGGATAAACTCCACATTGGTCTTTTCGGGAAAGCGGTCGTGGGTCTCCACGGCCCGGCCGGTTTTCCTTACGTTTACAAGAGACAGGTCATCCACAAAGATGACGGCATGGGGATTGCCCATGGATACACAGGTCACCTCAAAGGTGCCTTCCGTGGTTTCCAAGGGCTCTG
>JAKSBB010000877.1 GCA_022361315.1 Desulfobacterales bacterium | reverse complement strand
TGGCCGCAAAATCCAGGACCCCGTCCAGCAATGCCACCTGTCCGGCCACAAGTTCGATGTGCATCCGGCCGCCCTTGGCCATTTCCAGAAGATGACCTGCCAGACCGAACCCGGTAACATCGGTGCAGGCATGGACGTCCAAACCAGTCATGGCTTCGGCCGCATACCGGTTAAGGCCCGCCATGCTCTCCACGGCAGACGCCACCTGCGTCTCTGTGGCAAGCCCGCCTTTCTGTGCCGTTGACAGCACCCCTGTGCCCAAAGGCTTTGTCAGGATGATCTCATCACCCGGCTGTACCGTTGAGTTGGCAAGCATCCGGTCCGGATGGACGGTGCCGGTGACCGACAGCCCGTACTTAAGTTCCGGATCATCCACTGAATGGCCGCCCAGAAGTACGGCGTCGGCCTCATTTATTTTCTCCATGCCGCCGGCCAGGATCTCGGATAGTACATTCGTGTTGAGGTCACAGGCCGGAAAACAGACAATGTTCATCACGGTCAGGGGCTTTCCGCCCATGGCATAGACATCGGACAATGAATTGGCTGCGGCAATACGTCCGAAATCGCGGGGATTGTCCGTCACCGGCGTCAGGAAATCCAGCGTCTGTACCAGGGCCGTGTCCTCGCTGATGCGGAAGACCCCGGCATCATCCGGGGTGTCCAGCCCCCGGAGCAGATCCGGATGTCCCGGCACATTCAAACCCGATACGATAAGATCCAGGGCCCCCGGATCCAGTTTGGCCGCTCAACCCGCTGCTTTGACTTTTTGTGTCAGCTTGATTTTTGACAGGGGTTTGATCTCAGTGTTCTTTTGACTATTGCTCATAAATTATTTCTCAGGGGCATTTTTTAATGCAATCACCGATCCGAAACGCCCCGTGGTCTTTTCTCCACGGTAGGAGAAGAAGCGGTCGGTATGACACACAGTGCACAGCGCCATCTGCTGGACATTTTCAGGTTTAACGCCGCGGGCCGTGAGCTGATCCCGGGACATCTGCCAGAAATCAAAATATGGTTGAGCACCCGCCTTATACAGCCACAAGGGTTCGGGGATCTCTTCCTTATAATTAACAAACTCTGCACAGCAGGGACCTAAGGAGGGAGAGATACCCGCAAGTATATGTTCAGGACGACAGCCGAATCGATCAGTCATCACCGCCACACATTTGCCCAGGATATCGGCAATACTGCTCCGCCATCCCGAGTGAACATTGCCCACGACCCCCCGGACCGGATCATACAACACCACCGCCTGACAATCAGCCACCTGAATAACCAGGCCCAATCCTAAGATATCCGTGACAACACCGTCACCTTCCAGAGGCGCCGGTGTCATGCCGGTAGAAGGGTTCCAGACAGCGTCCTCAATGTCATCGCCCTGCTTCAACACCTGAATCCGGGTGCCGTGCACCTGTTTTAGAAACACGGATCGTTGAAGCCCCAGGGAGGCCAGCATCAGCCGCCTGTTTTCGGCCACCCGCCCCGCATCATCTCCGCACCCCAGTCCCAGGTTCAATCCGGAAAACGCCCCCTCACTCACACCGCCGGCTCTTGAAAACACACCGTGAACGATGCCGGGCGCCGCAGATAAATGGTCAAAGCGCAGTGGTGTTATACTAGAATTCTGTACTTTTTCAGGAAGCCCCATAAAACCGCCGCCCAATCCGTTCAATAATCTTTGTGGTGGACATATCCTGCTCAAAGGCAATCCGTTCCACCCTGCCCCCGTTGGCTTTCACAAAATCTGCGCCGATAATCTGATCCTCAGGCCAGTCCGCCCCCTTTACCAGCACCTGGGGCACCACGGCATGGATCAGTTTCTCGGGATCAGGTTCTTCAAAAAGCACCACATGATCCACAACGGCCAGCGCCGACATCACAATGGCCCGCTGATCCTCGCTGATCACCGGTTTTTTATCGCCTTTGATTCCCCGCACCGAGGCATCCGAATTCAGTCCCAGCACCAGCACATCGCCACATGCCTTTGCCCTGGCAAGATAAGAAACATGTCCGGCATGAAGGATGTCAAAACACCCGTTGGTAAACACCACGCATTTCCCCTGTGCACGGTAATCCGCAGCCAGAGTTTTGATTTCATCCAGGGAGGCCCGTTTATCAGCCATATATATCGTCCCTTCTGTCTTCTCTGATGGGTATGGTCTGCCTGAACGCAGCCACCTCCCCCATATCTATGTCACATAAAACTGTACCCGGCGCATCTCCGGCCTCCGCCAGCACGTCTCCGGTGGGTCCGACCACAGCAGACAATCCGGGAAAATCCAGCCCCCCGTCAGATCCCGTCCGGTTGCTGCAGATAAAAAAGGCCTGATTTTCAATGGCCCGCCCCCGGATCAGCGTCTGCCAATGTGCCGCCCGCGGGCTCGGCCACTGCGCCGACACCACAAAAAGCTCAGCACCGTCCAGAAAGAGCTTTCGGGCAAGCTCAGGAAATCTCAAATCATAACAGATCATCAGACCGACCCGCCCGAAACTGGTATCAATACCCACAGCCTCATCGCCGGCCGTATAATAGTGGTGTTCTCCGGTGAGCGGAAACAGATGCAGTTTACGGTATGTTCCCCGGATTTCCCCGCCCCGGTCTATAAAATAAAGGGTATTAAACACCCTGTCACCGTCAGCCTCCGGCAGAGTGCCGGCCAATGCCATGTCCCTGTCCCGGGCAAACTGCTGCATACGGTCCACCACCTGAGGGGTGCTTTGGGCATGGCGGGCGATTTGCTCATTATCAAATCCGCAGGAAAAAAGTTCGGGCAGAACGGCCAGCTTTGCCCCCGCTTCCGCCAAGGCCTCAAGCAGGTCAAATGCAATTGCCAGATTGCCTTCAATATCCCCATTGGCCACATCAAATTGTGCGGTACCTATTTTAAATACTGACTCCATTTATGCGCTGCCCTCTTCCGTATTCAATAAACAGGTTCACACAATACCGGTTCGTCTTTCTAAAATCAACCATTGCCACCTGCCTGAATGATGCAGGATAATAAGAAAGGCATGCCAATTTGACAATTTCCTTAAACTACTGAACGGGATTTAATAAATTTATTAG
>JAKSBB010000685.1 GCA_022361315.1 Desulfobacterales bacterium | reverse complement strand
TGCCGTCTCAGATGGTCGGCCAGATTTTCCATGGACTGATTCAGAGCGGATTCGGTTCCGGCGGAAAGCATCAACAGGTGGTATTGGTCCGGCGTTTCCACCATCGCATGGGCCGGGGCTTCCTCCAGAATGACATGGGCATTTGTGCCCCCGATTCCAAAAGAACTGACACCGGCACGGCGGGGGGTGTCCGTTTCCCAGGCCCGTAAACGGTCATTCACAAAAAAGGGACTGTTGTCAAAATCAATGGCCGGGTTCGGGGTTTTAAAATGAAGGCTGGGGAGAAGCATGCCCTTATGGAGAGACAAAACCGCCTTTATCAGGCCGGCCACACCGGCCGCCGTATCCAGATGGCCGATATTGGTTTTCAAAGATCCCAGTGCGCAGAAACGCTTCCTGTCGGTCTGTTTTCGAAAGGCCTGTGTGAGGGCGGCGATCTCAACCGGATCACCAATCTTGGTTCCGGTACCGTGGGTTTCGATATAAGTTATGGTCTCCGGATTGATTTCCGCAACGGCCTGTGCTTCGGAGACCACATCCACCTGCCCGTCAACACTGGGTGCCGTATAACCGATTTTGGACAAGCCGTCGTTATTCACAGCCGATCCCTTGATCACCCCATAGATAAAATCCCGGTCCGCCAGGGCATCGGTCAGGGGCTTCAACAGCACAACACCTGCGCCGCTGCCCCCCACTGTTCCCTGGGCCCCGGCATCAAAGGCCCGGCAATGTCCGTCCGGTGAGGCAATCATATCTTTTTGGTACAAATAGCCTTTTTTCTGAATTGCCGGTACGGAAGCACCACCCGCCAGGGCCATATCACACTCCCCTGCCAGCAGGCTTTGACAGGCCATGTGGACAGCCACCAGGGAAGTGGAACATGCCGTCTGTACCCCGATACTCGGCCCGGTAAGGTTTAGCTTGTAGGAGGTCCGTGTGGCAAGGAAATCCACTGCATTGGCAATGGTCAATTCATAGGCGCCGGTTGATTTCATGAGGTCGGAATTCCGGCGAAGGACCTGGGAATAATAGGTATTCTCACTTTTCCCGGCATAGACCCCCACGCATAATTTGTTCTCTTTAGGGGCATACCCTGCCGTTTCAAGGGCCTCCCATGCGCATTCCAGAAAAAGGCGGACCTGGGGGTCCGTGACGGAAGCTTCTTTGGGGCTGTAATCAAAAAAATCCGCATCAAACATGTCAATTCCGGATAATACCCCGCCTGCAGGCACATAATCCGGATGGTCCACCATCTCCTGTGGTACGCCGGATGCCAGCAGCTCCTGCTCCGAAAAAAATGAGATGGACTCGGTCCCGGATTTGAGATTTTCCCAGAAGGTATCCATATTCGATGCACCGGGAAAACGCCCGGCCATGCCGATTACGGCAATATCTGATTCGTTGATTTCAGTTGACTGGTCCATTTATCCGTCTCCGTTTCAAAATATTACCCCGCCCGGTGGGTTTGCCTGATCCGCCGCTTCCGGTTGACGGCCCGTTGCCTCCGTCTGCGTGTATCCGGGGACGCGGGCACCTGTTCTTCAGCAGCACTGCGCCCGCCGTTCAAATGGCGGCAGAGGGCATCAATATTGGGGTATTGAAACATATCCACCACGGCGAGTTCCACCCCAAGTCTTTTTTTCAATCCGCTGATAATTCTCATCAACAGCAGGGAGTTGCCGCCGATGTCAAAGAAATTATCATAGACCCCCACATCATTGATATTCAGGACATCCTTCCACACCTGTGCAACGGCATGTTCGGTATCATTTCGGGGGGCGGCACCGGCTTTGCCCGCAGGCACCTCAGGTGCCGGCAGGGCCTTGATGTCAATCTTGTTGCTGGGGGTCAGGGGAAGGGCATCCAACACCACAAAAAAGGCCGGGATCATATACTCGGGCAGTGCCGCCCTGAGGTGGTCCCGTATCCGCTCACGAAATTGGGATGACGGCCCGGAGCCTGTTTCATCAGGCACCAGGTAAGCGGCCAGCAGTTTATTTCCCGGCCGGTCTTCCCTCGGAATGACCACGGCTTCCCGAACATCCGTGTGTTCCCTGAGCCGCGCCTCAATCTCACCCGGTTCAATCCGGAAACCGCGGATCTTCACCTGATGATCGTTTCGCCCCATGAATTCAATGGTCCCGTCGGGCAGCCAGCGGCACAAATCACCGGTCCTGTAAAGACGGCCGCCGGGCGTGTCCCCGAAGGGATCCGGGATAAAACGTTCCGCCGTCAGGCCCGGACGCCCCAGATACCCCCTTGAGACACCGAGCCCGCCGATGTGAAGCTCACCGGGAACACCGATGGGGACGGGCGTATCGTTTTTGTCCAGTATATAGAGCCTGGAATTGTCAATGGGACCTCCGATGGGCAGTTTCCGGCAGCTTCCGGTGTATTTCCACATGGAAGTGCAGACCGTTGATTCCGTCGGGCCGTAAGCGTTGATAAAATTCCGGTTTCGCCCCCAGCGTTCCGCCAGTTCAGGCGGACAGGCTTCACCGCCGACAATGATCGTACCCAAATCGGAAAGATGAGCATCCGGCAGCACGCCCAGCGCCGACGGCGGAAACAGGGCATGGGTGACCCCGTGGCGTTCCATCAATCGAATAAGCTCAGGCCCCGGCATCAGGGTCTCTTTTTCCCCCATACACAGGGTGGCACCTGACCCGAGGGCCAGGAGAATTTCCCAGACGAAGGCATCAAAGCTTGCCGGTGCAAACTGAAGAACGGTGCTCTCAGGGCCTATCCCCAGGGTCCCATCCTGTGCCCTGGCCAGATTATAAAGCCCTTTATGCGTATTGATAGCCCCTTTGGGTCTTCCCGTGGAGCCGGAGGTATAAATGAGGTATGCGGCATTGTCCGGCATTGTCATCACCGGAAGATCCGTATCGGGTTGTTGGGGCACCGAAGGATCTTCTTCCGGACAAATCACACGGGCGGCTGTTCCAAAAAACCGATGTGCAAGATGGGATTGCGAAAGGAGTAAACAGACCCCGGAATCCTCAATCATGAAGTTTATCCGCTCCGCCGGATAGGAAGTATCCAGGGTTAAAAAGGCGCCGCCGGCTTTTTGAACGGCCAGCACTGCCTGGATCATCTCCACAGATCGCTCCATGCAAATCCCCACCAGTACTTCCGGCCCCACACCAAGCCCCCGCAACCGGTGCGCCAACCGGTTGGTGCGCCGGTTTAAGACCCGGTAGGAGACCCGGGTATCACCGAAGACCACCGCAGTTGCATCGGGATGATTACGGGTGTGGGCCTGGAAAAGCGTGGGGAAAGATTCGCCCGAAGGATAGGTACGGCGGGTATGGTTCCACTGTGACAACAGGCGGTGTTTATCTTTGGCACCTAAAATTTCCAGGTCAGCGATCCCTTTGTCCGGATGTCCTGCGGCATCCTGAAGCAGTTGGATGAAGTGTCCCACCATGCGCGCCATGGTATCCGGTTCAAAAAGGTCCCTGCAGAACAGCAGCATCCCGGTGAGCTCATCACCGGATTCCTGCAGGTGGAATTCCATATCCATCCGGACCATCAGGCTGTCCAGGGGGAAATGCGATACCTTTGCCCCCTCAAAGGCCGGGGGATCCATGGGCGCATTCTGGAGCGCAAAGGCAACCTGGACAATGGGATTCCGGCTCATATCCCTTTCAGGGGAGAGTTCCGAAACGATCTGCTCAAAGGGAAGGTCCTGGTTTGCATAGGCATCCAATGCGGTTTTTCGCATCCGTTTTAACAGATCTCTGAAGGTGGGGGAACCGGACAGATCCGTCCGCATGACAAGGGTATTGACGAAAAAACCGATCATGGACTCGGTGTCCCGGTGCATCCTTCCTGCAATGGGTGTTCCCACGGCAATATCCTCCTGCCCCGTATACCGGTGCAGCAAGGCGGAGAAACCGGCAAACAGAGTCATGAACAAGGTGGCGCCCGTACTTCGGCTCAGGGCCCTCAGACGGGCGGTGAGTTCCGGTGGAATACGGACCGGAATGCTGCCGCCCTGGTAAGACGCCATGGCAGGCCTTGGATGATCCGTATGAAGATCCAGAGTGGACACCCCTTCAAGGTGGCGCCGCCAATATTCCGTCTGGCTGCTTAATAGATCGCCTTTCAGACGTTGCCGCTGCCAGCCGGCATAATCGGCATATTGAACCGGAAGATCCGGCAAAGGATTCGGTTGCCCTTTGGCATAGGCTCGGTATACGGCATTGATCTCACGGTGCATGATCCCCATGGACCAGCCGTCGGATATAATATGATGAGTGATGATCAGCAGGATATACTGCTCCGGGCCGGTTGTCAGGACAGCCGCCCGGACCAGGGGCGGTGTTGCAAGATCGAACAATACTCTGGACTCTGTCCGTATCCATTTGCTTACGTCAGCCGGTTTCCGGTCCTCCGGCCGGTCTGAGATATCGGTCACCGGAATGGTGATGGCCGCGTCTGAAAGGATATGCTGAACCGGCTTGCCGTTTTCCGAATCAAAACCGGTTCTCAGGGCCTCATGACGGCTGATCACCGTATTGAAACTCCGCTGGAGCACCGCGATATCCAAAGGCCCTGACACCTGCCAGGCCACCGGCATATTGTAAAAGGGATTGCCCTGCATCAACCGTTCAAGAAACCAGAGCCGTTCCTGGGCAAAGGATAGCGGCAGCTTCCCATCCCTGCTGATAACTAAAATGTCTGCTTCTTCCAGTCCTTTGCTTTCCCCCACAAGGCGGGCAAAGGTTTCCACCGTCGGATGTTCAAAAAGACCGCGTACGGCGATGTCCTTTCCGAACAATTTACCAATTCTCGAAATCACACGGGTGGCCAGCAGTGAATGGCCCCCCAGATCGAAAAAATCATCAAAGATTCCCACCTTCTCTATACCAAGCACCTCTGCCCATACGGCTGCGGTGATCTCTTCGGCCGGTGTCCGGGGCGGGGCATCCCCACCCTGCTCTCCAGACCGGTCCGGGTCCGGCAATTGGTTTCGGTTGATTTTACCGCTGGTGGTCAGGGGAAGGCGGTCCAGGATTACGAAATCCGAGGGCAACATGTATGCAGGTAATTTCTCCAGAAGCCGTTCTTTCAAATCCGGGACCAGGCCGGCACTTGATTTGACATGAAGCGGGTTGTTGGCGTGATCCTGCCATGTGCCCAAGGGCTCACCTTCTGTCTTGAGCCTGATATTCCCCCTGCCGAATAAAAGGTCAACGCATTCGGGGTGCCTTGCCCCCCCGCACAGGAGTTCCACCCGGCAGTCGTATTCAGCGCCCATCTTCCACAATATTTCCGGGTCAACGCCCGAGGCACGCGCGGCGGCATTTTTCTTTATCTCACCTGCCGTAATCTCGGTGTCGTTCAGCAGATGCACCATCTGCACAGCCTCATGGATACGGGCGTTGGGGATACGACGAACCCCGGTGATCCTGCTTCCGGCACCCGCCATCTTTTCCCGGAGAGTGTCCGGGGTAAGGCCATCCGCCTGCCAGTCCAGCCATGCGACCTCCGCCGCCGGCATCTCCTCACCCACCGTAAGAATGGTATCATAGCGGAACATGGTCAGCTCATTGTGGTACCGCCCCTGTTTCAGGAGGGAACTTACCCCGGTAATACCGTCGATTTCCTTGACCAGGACATCAAAAAAGGAGGGGGAAACAAGCAGTTCGTTCTCATATTTAATCTTCGCCTCAATCTGCTGCCGTAAATCTTTCACCGCCATGGTATCCGGTGCGCCAAAAAGCTGCACCGCAGTATGAAAAGTGTGCATCAAAGCATAGTTACGCAGATCACCCAAAAAGATGTGTCCCCCGGGCCTGACCATCTTCACAGCCCCTTCAATGACCTTTACCAGGTAGGCGGCGTCCGGAAAATACTGGGCTACGGAATTGATCACCACGGTGTCGAACCCTTCCGTTTCAATACCGTCGAAATTATCGGCAGTTCTCTGCAGCAGTCGGATGTGGGATAATTCCTCCTTATTCCCCAGGGATTCACGGATGTATGCCAGGGCTTTTCCGCTGAAATCAGTGGCCGTGTACACCGAACAGTCCGGCGCAATCCGGGACAGCAGCAGGCCGGTGCCGCATCCGATTTCCAAAACCCGGTCCGGATTCAGGGACCGTATCCGATCCACGGTATTGTCCACCCATTCCCGCATCTCTGCTTCTGGAATAGGCAATCCGGTAAAACTGCTGTTCCACCCGTTTATATTGAAATCCGCCTCGGTGACGCCGGCATCCCGTCCATAGGTTTCCTCGTACAGATTTTGCCATTGTGAGACATGGTCATCACGAACCCCGGGCATCTGCCCGGTCTGCCTTGAGGGGGCGACATAGGCGATGAGACGCTTCTCCCCCGGGCGAACCTCCCGGGCAATGACCGCAGCTTCCTTCACATCCGGAAACCCGGACAATACCGCCTCTATCTCCCCCAATTCAATCCGGAACCCCCGGATTTTAACCTGGTGGTCCATGCGGTCGAGGAATTCGATCTCCCCGCCGGGCAACCGCCGCACAAGGTCTCCGGTTTTATATAATCTGTCTCCGGCAGTGCCGAAGGGATTGGGGATAAACTGGGCAGCCGTAAGGTCGGGACGCCCCAGATACCCCCTGGCAAGGCCGACCCCGCTGATATACAATTCCCCGGCAACACCGATGGGGACGGGGGTCATCAGGGCATCAAGGATGTACAACTTTGTATTGTCGATGGCTGAACCGATATCCGGCAGGCGCCCTGAAAGCAATTCAAAACGAACGGTGCCGGAGGTGGTGACCACCGTATTCTCTGTGGGCCCGTAATTGTTGACCACCCTAAACGGCAATTGTTGTTGCGGATAATACCTGAGACGGTCTCCGCCTGTAAGCAGGGTCCGAAGCGGCGTTTGCCCGTCCCATTCCAGATCAAGTACTTGTTCCGCCAATGGGGTGGGCATAAAGGAGACACTGATGCGGTTGGCCGTCAGCCATGCCTGAAGCGATTCAGGAGACAGGGCAATATCTGCAGGTACGGGAAATACCCGGGCCCCTGCGATCAGATAAGGCCACAGTTCCCAGACCGAGGCATCAAACCCGGAATTTGCCAACAATGTCGCGCGGTCTTCCGTTGTGATGCCGAAGGCCTGCCTGTGCCAGCCGGCCAGGTTCACAAGACCGCGATGGGCAAGTCCGACCCCTTTGGGCCTGCCGGTTGATCCGGAAGTGTAAATGACGTAGGCCAGATTATCCGGCATCCCCGTTTGGGAGTAGAATGAACAAGCGTTGTTTCCGGGTGATTGCCCCAGATCCTCCATGTGTATATAGTCGTGGCCTTCGGGTAATTCTGACGACAGCCCCCGATGGGTCACCACAAAACGGACACCGGCATCCCTGAGCATGAAGTCCACCCGCTCCCGGGGGGTGTCCGGGGCCACCGGGAGATAGGCCCCCCCGGCTTTAAGTACACCGAGCAAGCCGACAACCATCTCCGCCGACCGCATCATGCAGACCCCGACGATCTCTTCCGGCCCCACCCCCAGAGACTTCAAATGGTCCGCCAGATGCGCCGCACGCCGGTTCAGTTCGGCGTATGTCAAATGATCATCACCGAACCCCACGGCAACGGCATCCGGGTTCAACTCCGCCTGTTCCTCAAAAAGATGGTGGATGCATCGGTCGCCGGGATGGTCGGCATCCGTTTCATTCAACACCACCTGCATCTGATGCATTTCTTGCGTATCAATAAACCGAAGATCGCCGATCCGGCGATCCGGGTTTTCAGCCGCATCCGCCAGAAGGCGGATAAAATGGCCCACCAGCCGTTCAACCGATGCCTGCTCAAACAATTCGGTGCAATACAACAGAATCCCCTGCAATTGCCCGTCATCTTCCCAGAGGTG
Source organism: Desulfobacterales bacterium (assembly GCA_022361315.1). Next base: position 488 of record JAKSBB010000685.1, on the reverse strand, counting down.
ACACTCCATATCCATCCGGACGGTGACAGCGTCAAACTCTACACGGCGCACCTCAAGCCCCCGGATATCCGGTATATCCATGGGGGCATTCTGGAGGGCAAGGGCCACCTGAACCAGGGGATTTCGGTTCATCTCTCTGTCAGGCGCAAGCTCCGCAACAATCTGCTCAAAGGGCAGGTCCTGGTTGGCATAGGCTGATAAAGCCGTATCACGGACCCGGGAAACGGCCTCCCGGAACCCGGGATTGCCGGACAGGTCCGTCCGCATCACCAGAGTATTGACGAAAAATCCGATCAGGGATTCCGTTTCCCTGTGGGTCCGGCCTGCGATGGGAGACCCTACGGCGATATCCGTCTGACCGGTATACCGGGCCATCAACACGGAAAAGGCGGCCAGGAGCGTCATGAAAAGGCTTGCTCCTGCATCTTGACTCAGGCCCTTGAGAGATTGGGTCAAATCCGCGGGGATCTGTATCGGCACGCGCCCGC
>JAKSBB010001041.1 GCA_022361315.1 Desulfobacterales bacterium | reverse complement strand
TCTTTTCCCAGGTGGACAGTTCCACCACCCGGAAATTCGGGGGCACCGGTCTTGGCCTGGCCATATCAAAGCAGTTGTCTATGCTGATGGGGGGAGATATCGGCGTGGTGTCGGACCTGGACAAGGGCTCCAGGTTCTGGTTCACCGTGGAAGTGGAGCGGGAGGCCGGCCACCGGAAGGACACCGCCTTTCCCAGGCTGGCACCGCTGAATATCATGGTGGCGGATGATTCCCGGATTCATCACAAAATTTACGCCTCGTATATGGCTGAGTTTGACTGCCGCCTGACCCTGGTCTCTTCGGCAAAGGAAGCCCAGGATGCCCTGGAGGCGGCGGAGGACAGCGGTGCGCCCTTTGATATTGTTTTTGCGGATCTGAAACTGCCGGACCGGTCGGGTTATCTCCTGTGCAAATCCATCACCGAACTTGCCCCCCACACCACACCGGTGCTCATTCTACCCGGCCATATGCCCGATGCGGATAGAAAGTACAGGGAATATACCGCCCATTTCCTGTTTAAACCCATAAAGAAAAAGGACCTGTTTCTGTGCCTGCGGTTTATCTCCCTTCAGGAAGCCGGCCGGAGCAGCGTTTCGGCGGCAGACCCGGAGGACAAATCGGATAAGGCCCCAGAGGTTTCTACCGGTGAGGGGGCCGGAAAGACAAGATCCCTTTCTATTCTTCTGGCCGAAGATAACCCGGTGAACCAGCGGGTGGCCAGGATTATGCTCAGAAGCGCCGGTCACCGGATTACAGTGGCCGGGAACGGCCGTGAAGCCCTGTCCTTTTTCCGTGAAAATGATTTCGACCTCGTACTGATGGACATCCAGATGCCGGTGATGGATGGGGAAGAGGCCAGCCGCCAGATCCGGAAACTGGAGGAAGGCAGCGATCGCAGGACCCCTATCGTTGCCCTTACGGCCAATGCCATGAAGGGTCACAAAGAACATTATCTTTCCCTGGGTATGGACGGCTATCTGGCCAAACCCATTCAAAAGGAAGCCCTTCTGGACATCGTCCACACCCTTGCCCGGAAGTAACCCCCACCAAACCCATTCCTTATCCCTGCGTTTGCGGCGGCGTTCAAGTCGCCGAAGTCATAAATCACGATTTGGATATGCGTTGACCCGAAAGTTTCACCGTGCTAAACTTTTTTTCGTAAATTTTTAATATGATGAAAAAAATAGGAGACTGAATCTTCATGCCTCCCCAGATGGAAACCAAGGTGAAGGAAGAGGTGGCTGCCCTGAATCTGGGCAATAAAATCCGCAACCTTCGCAAACACAGAGCCCTTACCCTCCAGGAAGTATCTGATCTCACCGGACTGTCGAAACCCCTGCTGTCCCAGATTGAAAACAATATTGCTGCACCCCCCATCGCCACACTGATTAAGATTTCCACGGCCCTGGGGGTGAAAATATCCCATTTTTTTCAGGACCAGAATATGGATGACCGGATCGTGGTGGTCCGGAAGAATGAGCGGTACAGCGTGAAAAAGCTCTTTCACCATAAAGATGAAACCCGCATCGGCTACCGCTGGGAATCCCTGGCCTACCCCATGGTAGGAAAGCAGATGGAGCCCTTTATGGTGGAGATTGAACCCAGGGAAGAACAGGAGCTGATGTTCAACGATCACAAGGGTGAAGAGTTCCACTTTATCCTGGATGGCATTGTTGAATTCAGAAGTTCTGAACAGGTTCACCACCTGAAAAAAGGCGACAGCATTTACTTTGATTCCAGCATTCCCCATGCCCTGAGAGGCATCGGCGGTGTGGCGAAGTCATTGATTATTATCTTTGCCCAGAAATAACCCCGGGAGTGCTCCGGTGCTGTAGTCCAGACCTGTTTGACCACAGCATTTCGATCAGTTCCGCCATCACCCGGATGCCGGGGTGATCCCGGTTTGTTTTTAGAAAGGCCAGGGAGAGCCGGGTGATGATGGGGTCGTGATTTTCCCAGATAAATACGGATCCCGCATCGGCGAATCTGAGGGCTTCGGAGCGTTCCAGAACCGTTACGGCAAGTCCCTGGCTGATGTAGGCCGTCCGGGTGATATCGTCATTGGAGACCACCGGCCGGGTCAGGCTGATCCCTCTGTCTTTAAGGAGGGTTTTGACCTGATCCAGGAAAGGACAGATGGTGACGGGATGGAGCCAGGGCAGTGCGGCGATTTCTTTCCATCCGGTTGATTCGTGGGTGCCTCGGTACCTTGCCGGCACCACCACGGCCAGATCCACCGGCCCCAGCAGTCTGAAATCAATCCGGGAATCTTCATGCCTGCCGAACACATACCCCAGGTCAAGATCTCCTGATTTCAGTTGTTTCAGTATATCCCCCGTATTAAGGGCGGCCGCCTCCAGGCTGAGGCCGGGATAGGATTTATGGAGATGGGTGACGATGGCCTGAATCTTCAGGTATTCCGGATCTGCGTTAATACCCAGCTTCAGATGGCCGGCCACCTGTTTTCCGGCCCGACGGGCGGCCCTGGTAAATTCCCGGGTACTCTGCAAAATTCCCTCTGCCTTTGACAGCAGCTCCTTGCCCTGAGGGGTCAGCTTCATTCCCTTGGGTGTTCGCATGAAGAGTACCACATCAAATTCATCTTCCAGCTGACGGATATGGGCGGACACCGACGGCGGTGTGGTATTGAGGCGTTCCGCCGCCCGGGTCAGGTTGGCGGTTTCCGCCACCATGGCAAAGCTTCTGATCTGATGAAATTCCATAACATGGCTTATATCGCCTTATGGGTCTGTTTTCAATCCTGCCCTATCTATAAGAGTTCAGGATTTCAAAACGCCGTGTTCATCACTTACAAATGGATGTTCAGGGAAAATCCTTTTAGTTTTGGATCTTTACCCAAATTAAAAAGGAGAAAGACATGGACATCAACGTTATTAACCTGAAAGATAAGGCCGCTCTGATAGAAGACCTCCATACCTACAGACGGGTGGCCCGGATGAATGACTATGAGTTCAAACTGATCAAGGTACAACGGACCTTTGTCTGGCACAAACACCCGGATACCGATGAGGTTTTTCTGGCGGTTGAAGGCAGTTTTGACATCGAACTTCGGGACAAAACCCTGACCCTCTCTGAAGGAGAAATGGCGGTCATTCCCAAAGATATGGAGCACCGCCCGGTGTGTAGGGAGAGGTGCACCATTATGCTTATTGAACCTGCCGGAACGGTAAACACCGGTGATGCCGGCGGTGACATGACAGACACCGATATCTCAGATATTTAGTTGGCAGAGGTCCGCCTTTTGATATCGGCATGAGAAAAAAGGTGAAAAAATAGGCGATTTGGGGTACACCTCTTGATCTTGAGAGTCCAAAGATAGATT
>JAKSBB010000390.1 GCA_022361315.1 Desulfobacterales bacterium | reverse complement strand
GGGTGACGTAAATGAATGATTCTTTGACATATGCAGATTCCGGTGGTGATATTGATAAGGCCAACCGTCTGGTGGACCGGATCAAAGACATTGCCAAATCCACTCCCAGATCCGGTGTAATGGGTGAAATCGGCGGATTCGGCGGTCTTTTCTCTCTGAACCTTTCCAATATTTCCAATCCGGTTCTGGTCTCTTCCACCGACGGAGTGGGCACCAAGCTGAAAGTGGCCTTCCAGATGGACAAACACGACACCATCGGTATCGACCTGGTGGCCATGTGTGTCAACGACATCATCGTACAGGGCGCCAAACCGTTGTTTTTTCTGGATTACCTGGCCATGGGCAGCCTGGACAACCGGGTGGCAGAACAGATTGTCAAAGGGATTGCCGACGGCTGCACCCTTGCCAATTGCGCCCTGATCGGCGGAGAAACCGCAGAGATGCCCGGGATGTACCACGATGGTGAATACGACCTCTCCGGATTTTCCGTGGGGATCGTGGATAACGATAAAATCATCGACGGCTCCTATATCCGTCCCGGCCACAAGCTCATCGGCATTGCCTCTTCCGGTATCCACTCCAACGGATTCTCCCTGGTGAGAAAAGTCTTTTTCGACAAGTGCGGCTGGGATGTCAACACCCAGGTTCCCGAACTTGGCGGCACCCTTGGTGAAGAACTGCTGAAACCCACATTGATCTATGTATCCACCGTTCTCAGCCTGACCCGGGACCTGCCCATCCACGGCCTGGTTCATATCACGGGCGGCGGCATAGACGAAAACATCATCCGTGTGATCCCCGATGCCTGCAAGGCAGTCATCCACAGGGGCTCCTGGGAAATCCCGCAGGTGTTCCAGATTCTCCAGAAAGAGGGCAACGTACCCGAAACCGACATGCAGCGTACCTTCAACAACGGTATCGGTATGGTGGTTGTCGTGCCTGAAAAAAATGCCCAGGAAGTCATGGACCGTCTCGGTGCCATGGAAGAAAACGCCTGGATGATCGGAGAAATTCAGGAACGGGAAAACAACGAAGCCCAGACCCAATACGTTTAATCACCCATTAAAGTCTTGGAACGAGCGTAAAGAATGATCATCCTCGGGATTGAGTCCTCCTGCGATGAGACCGCTGCAGCGGTGGTGGAGGACGGCAGACTAATCCGCTCTTCCGTGGTTGCCTCCCAGGTGGATACCCACGCCAAATACGGGGGGGTTGTGCCTGAGCTGGCCTCCCGCATGCACATTGAGGCCATCACCCCTGTGGTGGACCAGGCACTGGCCGATGCCGGTATGACACCGGACGATATTGACGGGGTCGCCGCCACCCGGGGTCCCGGTCTGATCGGCGCCCTGCTGGTGGGATTTTCCTTTGCCCGGGCATTTGCCTGGGCCCGGCAGCTCCCTCTGGCCGGCGTCAATCACCTGGAAGCCCATATTTACTCCCTGATGTTGCTGGAACATCCGCCGGCGTTCCCGTTTATTGCCCTAGTGGTATCCGGCGGCCATACCAACATTTACCATGTCACCTCCCCCCATGATTTTAAACGCCTGGGACAAACCCGGGACGACGCCGCAGGTGAGGCATTTGACAAGGTGGCTAAGATGATGGGACTGGGATATCCGGGGGGCCCTGTGATCGAAGCATTGGCCCAAAAGGGGAACCCGAAGGCCATTGATTTCCCCAGAAGTATGCTGAAAAAAGACAGTTTTGACTTCAGTTTTTCCGGATTAAAATCTGCAGTTGCCCGCAACCTGCACGAGCATCCCGGCCTTGACGACGCCGGGATTGCGGATGTGGCGGCAAGCTTTCAGGCCGCAGTGATTGATGTGTTAACCAAAAAACTGATCCGAGCCGCCCTCGCCTGCAAGTGCTCCCAAATTGGTGTTGCCGGCGGCGTATCCGCCAATAGAACCTTTGTGGATATCCTGAGCAGAGAAGCCGGAAAGCGAAGAATGAAGGTGTTTGCTCCCCCCATTTCCCTGTGCGGTGATAATGCCGCCATGATTGCAGCCAGGGGATACACCATGATCCGGAACGGAGAACTCTGCGGACCGGATCAGGATGTCTATTCCCGGGTGAAAATTTAGGGCTACGCAAATAGAGTCAGCGTCTACCCGTCTTTCAAAAAACGGTTCTTTGTCCGCAGAATCCGTTCCACGGAAGCCTTGCCGCGTTCATACATGCGTTCATCCGTATCCAGTAATCGCAGGATCTCATTTCTGGCCTTGTCGATATTGGGGCCGGCATGACAGATCAACGCCAGATCGATCTCTGCATCCAAAATCTGACGGATACAGGTTTCAATATCAAGGGAAATCGCCTTCATATCCAGGTCGTCCGTCATGGTCAAGCCGTCATATCCCAAATCCCGGCGAAGCAAGTCCCGGGCAATGACCGGAGAAAGACTGGCCTGCCAGGTATCGTCCAGCCTGGGGTAGGAAATATGGGAGAGCATGACACCGGACACCTCTGACGACATGGCTGCCTGAAAGGGAAGCATATCGCTTTGCCGGAGCGTCTCCTCATCCGCCTCCAGCACCGGCAGAAAAAAGTGGGAATCCTTCACCGTCCGCCCTATTCCGGGAAAATGCTTGGCCACCGCCATAATCCCGCAATCCTGAAACGTCCGGATCATTGCACACCCAAGTTCAGAAACCAGATCGACCCCGCCGGGAAATGCACGGTCTTTCATGATGCTCTCCACGTCGGGTGGCGCCACATCCATAACCGGCGCCATGTTCATGTTGATGCCCATGCTGCGGAGTTCTTCTGCCGTAACCCTTGCAAAATGTTCAGCCTCACCAACATTATGTATATGGGGGTTGCCCGGAAATCTTGTAAACGGCTCACGCAACCGGGCCACCACG
>JAKSBB010000598.1 GCA_022361315.1 Desulfobacterales bacterium | reverse complement strand
GTGAAAAATCAGAAAAATATTGTATTGATTGAAGCGGATGAGGAGCAGATTGCCCGGTGCCAGGCCCTGGTGGATGATTTGCTTTACCTCACGGCAGATGCCACGGACGATGATATTCTGTCATCTGCGGGTATTGAGCGGGCTGCCGGCATCATAATCACCCTCCCGTCGGACAAGGATAACCTCTATATCACCATGACTTCCCGGATGGTCAATCCCGGTATCCGTATTATTTCCAGAATGACCAATCAGAAGCTCAAGCCCAAGCTGATGAAGGCCGGTGCCAATGGCGTGGTGTCACCGAATATGATCGGTGCCCTGCGGCTGGCCTCGGAGATGATACGTCCCACCGTGGTGGATTTTCTGGATTCCATGCTCAGGAGCAACCAGGGTAATCTGCGGATCAACCAGCTGTCCGTGGATGAAGATTCCCTTTTCATTGGAAAATCCATTGCCGACCTTGAGTTGAGAAAACAATTCAGCCTTCTTCTGATGGGGATCAAGGAGGAGGGGGGCGATATTGAATTCGATCCCTCCCATGACAGGGTACTGAATCAACCCGCTGATCTGATCGTTATGGGCAGAACCGATGATGTCGAAAATGCCCTGGTCTGGCTGAACGAGCAGACCCGCTCATAAACCGATAACGAGACAAGCAGGGCCGCCTCGAAATAATAAAGGCCGTTGTCCTCTGAAGGACAACGGCCTTTCATGGCCTTATTGATTAGCCTTTAGCAGGCCTTTCTCCTGTCATCCAGAGGAAACGCCTCATTGAAAATTTCAAGCATCTTTACATTTTGTTTGGCCATCATCACACAGTTACCGGAAACGGCGTAGAACATGATACTCAGCCGGGTCTTTGAGCTATCATCCCGGATTCTTTCGATCTGGTTCGTGTTATAGTCGTCCACCAGTTCCCTAAGGTAATGAAACTTGGCGCCGATGTGGTGGCAGTCAACAATATCCTTCTGGCTCAGGGCAATTTCCACCTGTTCAATAATATACAAGAAGACTTTCTTGATCTCGGTCAGTTCTTCAATCTGCACCGGCAGCAACCCTTTATGACGGTTGGCCACATGCATGGTGGATTTGATTACCGTATCCCTGTGGCCGTCTGACAATTTCTGAAGCCGCCGGATAATCTGGTAGTAGTTATAGGATATCTTGTTGTCTTCCTTCTGGAGAAGCCGCAGCACCTTGAAAATATTTGCAATGATGATGTTGGTGCTTTTCTGGAATTGTTTTACCCGTTTTCGCTCCGCTCTCAGTGTTTCAAGATCTTCTTCAAACAAGGCGTCAAAGGCGGCTTCAAAGGATTCCCTGTATGCTTTCAGCTGGTAGGCCAGATGATCGAAAGTCTCAGACACGGATTCCTGGAAGTTGTCGACTTTTTTGATGTGATAAATCGTGATTTCTTCTTTGTCTTTTACTTTATCTGCATGGTGCTTTTTGTTTTTCCATATCATGAAGCCCACAAAAAACATCATACCGATGATACCAACGACGTTGAAGTGATAGATAATGTTGGCGGTGATGAAAGCCACGGAAAAGGCGATCAGCCCGGTCATAAACCATCCGCCGATAACGGTAAGAACCCCGGTGATCCTGTAAACTGCGCTTTCCCTGCCCCAGGCCTGGTCCGAAAAGGAGGAGCCCATGGCTACCATGAAGGTGACGTACGTTGTGGAAAGGGGGAGTTTCAGGGATGTGGCAAAGGAAACAACGGCAGAAGCCACCATGAGATTAACAGAGGCACGTATGAGATCAAAAGAAGGTTTTTCCTTGTGGGCCACGTGTTTTGTTTCGGTGAGGGGGGTTAGCCTTTGGGCCACAAATTTACGCAAAGGCTTGGGTGCAACGGCCTTCACGGACATCAAGAAGCTGTCGAACAGGTTGACGATGCGGCGGGAGAGCCAGACGGATTCAAACCGTTCCATGCTTTCGCCCTGTTGTCCCAGACTGAGTTCGGTTTCGGAAACCGTTCTGGCCTTTTTCGATGTCCATAGGGTGATCACCATAATGGCACCGGCAAGGAGCATGATAAAGGTCTGAGACTGAACTTTTTTGCTCAGGGCATCCATGGTGACGTTCATGGGGTCGGCGGAGGCCAGGGCGCTCTGGAAGGCGTTGAGTCCGGCCAGGGGGACCCCGATAAAGTTCACCAGGTCATTGGCGGCAAAGGCCATGGCTAGGGCAAAGGTGCCCACCAGTACAATGGGTTTGAGGATGTTTATTTTAAAGAAGCTGATCATGGCCTGGAGAACAATGGCAGAGATCACAAAAATACAGGCCATAATGGTCAGGGAGTTGCCTTTAATCCAGGCCACGGTTTCCGCATCCATGAAGGTGGCGCCCTTGGAGCCTTTCACCAGGATGAAGAAGGTGATGGCCGTCATGGCAACACCGCCCCATAGTGCACCGTAACGGTTGAGGCGTTCTTTATAATCAAAAGTAAATATCAGACGGGAGATGAACATCATCAACGCACCCGATGCAAAGGCCACAACAATGGACAACAGGATACCGCCCACAATGGCCATGGCCTTGGCTGTATTGATATAATCCCAGAGTGCCATGCCGCCGTTGGCCTGGGACAGGATCTTTAGGACCGACAGGGCCACTGCAGCCCCCAGCAGTTCAAACACGATGGAGACCGTGGTGGAGGT
>JAKSBB010000431.1 GCA_022361315.1 Desulfobacterales bacterium | reverse complement strand
TTTTCTTCCGTGTTTACATTATCCAGACTGTAATTCGGGGTCACCAGGATGTTCTTTTCCTCGGCCGTGGCACTCATGACCTTGGTGGCGATGGGTTTGGTGAAAATACCCGTATTGGGGGTAACGAATTCGATCTCGATATCGTCCCTGCAACCGTTTTTGGCAAAAAACCAGTCGGCCATGAAGATGAACTCCATGGGAACCACCGGGCACTTATGGGGCATTTCAGCGATGTTGAAGATCATCTTTCCCTTGTCGAAATGCTTCATTCTCTTGTACAGGGCCACCGCACTCTCCAGGGTGAAAAAGCTGTGTTCATTGGCATTGCCGTCCGCCTTCCAGTTTTCCAGCCCGTCAATTTCATTGGGCACCATCTGACAGCCGGTGGCGATGATCAGCCAGTCGTAGTCATACTTTCCTTTTTTGCACTCAACCGTCCGGGCCCCGGGATCCACCCCCACGATATCGTCCAGCACAAAATCCACGCCCTGGGGAATAAAATCCCGTTTGGGTTTCTGACAGTCGGCGGCCGTGTAGATGCCGAAGGGAATAAACAACCAACCCGGCTGGTAGTGGTGCATCTCATCATTGTCAATGATGGTAATTTTCCAGTCCGAGCCCAGTTCCCTGCGCAGTTTTGCCGCACACATCGTCCCGCCGGCACCGGATCCAAGAATCAAGATCTTCTTCATTTAACTCTCCTTATTCTTCTGGTTTCTATGGGAAGTTTTTCCCGGGGTTACTCGCAAAAAATTAAAATCTCCGAATCGCTCCAGAGCTTTCTGGTGGTATCCAGTGACAGATCCGCCAGGGTAATCCGGGCCAAACGAAGATAAAATGCCTGTTTTGCTGCCTGCCAAGCCTCCCGGATCAAGGCATCCTGGTAACCCGGAAGCCCGCACTGGAAGTCCGCCTCAACCGTATCCTCTTCAAAAATCCTTACAATGTCTGCCAGTGAAATGGCTTCCGGCGGCATGGCCAGTGTATGCCCACCGTTTCGTCCGCGCTTGCTCATGACAAACCCGGCTTCCTTGAGGGGCTGGATGATCCGCTCCAGATATTTAATGGAAATTTTCTGGCGGGACGCAATCTCTGCAATCCGGACCACCCCTTCCCGCTGATTCATGGACAGATCAAGCAAAACGCGTATACTGTAACGCACCTGGGTGAGGAGTTTCATTGAGCGCATATTAAACCCTTGCAATGTATATTAAATTAATCTATACCAATTTGGTATGGATTAAATGTTATGAAGATTCTTGTCAAGAAGAAAAAAATAAAAAGTGAAAGCTAAACAAAAAAACTAATGCTGGAATTACAGGGATTTATTGAATGCATCAGAAAGGAAGACACCAGTGATACAGCCGCCTCCGGACCTTGAACGCTGGATTGAAAAAGAGTTTTTCGCCGCGGTACCCGTGTTTATCGCCGCATTGGACAAAGAGCTGAATGTGGTCTATGCCAACCCGGCTTTTGAACACCGGTTCGGCCCGTGGCAGGGCAAAAAATGCCATACGGTTTACAAGAAAAGACCGGATTTCTGCCGGGACTGCACCAGCCGGTTTGCATTTTCCGACCGCCGCACCAGCGTGAGTGAACAGACCGGTTATGACAAGAACAACCGGCTGATCCACTATATCAAATACACGGTACCGGTAATAGATGAAGATCAGCAGGTATCCTACCTGGTTGAAATCAGTACGGAAACCACCCGTTTCAAGGAGACGGAAAAGGAATACAAACTTCTGTTTGACCAGGTGCCCTGCCATATCGTCATCATTGACCGCGAATTTAAAATCGTACGGGCGAACAAGCGGGCCGAGGACATGATCGGCCCCCTGACCGGAGAGTATTGTTATAAGGCCCTGAAGGGGAAAAAGGAGCAATGCCGGAGTTGCATCGCCAGAAAAACATTTGAAGACGGAATGCAACATACCGGGTACCATGCCTGGCACCTTGCCGACGGTAAAGTGGTTCACATGCACGTGATCACCATCCTTCTGGAAAACCACGAAACCGGCCAGGAACTTGTCATGGAACTGGGGGTGGATATTTCCAGAACCGTAAAACTCCAGAACCGGCTCAAGGATGCCCATAACTACCTTGATGCCCTCATAAACACCTCCATGGATGGTATCGTAGGCATCAGCAAAAGGGGAAAGGTGGAGGTGTTTAATACGGCCGCCCGCAATCTGTTCAACATTGACCCGGGCCAGATCGTCTCCCTGGAAGACATCAATGCCATGTTGCCCAAAGGATTCCTGGCCGACGTATCCCGGGAAAAAGGGCATGTCTATCTGCCCGAGGCCCCCATGAAGCGGGGTAACGGTGATGAATTCTACGGCCGGCTTATCGGCAACAGGCTCAGGGACAGGGAACAGGCCATCGGCATGGCTTTTTCCGTCCATGATATCAGCCAGCTGAAGAAGCTGGAGCAGGAAAAGATAGAAGCCGAGCGAATGGCGATTGTGGGGCAGACCGTTGCCGGACTGGCCCATGGTATTAAGAATCTGATCAATGCCCTGGACGGCGGGATCTATTTTCTTAAATCCGGTATCAGCCGGGGGGACATTTCCCGGGTCCATAAAGGCATAGAGACCCTGACACGAAATATTGAAAGAATCAGGGCCTTTACCATGGCTTTTCTCAATTATGCCAGGTTCAGATCCGTTAGCCCCGCCCTGTGCAAACCTGCTGATATCATCACAGAAGTCCTGGAATCATTTACGGCTGCGGCCAGGGAAAAAGGTATCTCCCTGGTCTTTGAACAGGATATGCCCAACCAGACGGCTGCACTTGATTATGAAAAGATCCATGAATGTCTGACCAATCTCGTTGGTAATGCCGTAGATGCCTTCTCGGAGGTTGAGGATGACCGGGACCGCCTCATCCTGGTGAAACTCTACGAAGAAGAAGGAGCGATTTTCATAGAAGTTACGGATAACGGCTGCGGCATTGACGATACGCACAGAAAACAGCTGTTCAACAAATTTTTCACCACAAAAGGGCTCAAGGGAACCGGTTTAGGCCTTCTCATGACCCAGAAGATCGTTCAGGAACACGGGGGGAAAATCTCTGTGATTTCCAAAAAGGGAGAAGGCAGCACATTTATGATCCGCTTCACCCGGTGGCGGCTGCCCAAAGTTGAGGGAGGGGGTCAGCCGGATTGAGCCCGTGTCACCCGATGGGGCCGTCCAAAATATAGAGAAGAGTCACCCGGATTGAAGCCGCTTCCTGATCCGCCTGGGAAGCTTGTCATCCAGCTGATCAGAAAGATAGACCTTAAATTCCTCCAGCAGGTCTGACCGGCCCTGATGATAGAGGCTGTTGTCTCCGCCTTCCCCTTGGGCAGCTTTGGCCCGGGCCTGTTCCTTTTCCACCAGGGTGTAAAGATCCAGAAGATAGGTATATGCCATTTATGACTCCTTTTTGGTTCTGTCAATCATAGTAGGTTTGGGTGTCCAGGTCGATCCGGTCTGTGAGATACTGCCGGATCTCCATCAGGGCATCCATCTGTCCCCGGTGATACGCATCCTTGCCGGTGTCTGCGTCAGCGTCCCTGATCTGCCTGTCCAGAAGTTCTTTTTTCCGGCTGATCCACCCGTGGATCAGCACCGAATACTCGTGTGCCATTTTTTCTCCTCTCTTTTATGACTCTCAATATGAGAGCATCCCATGGTATTGTCAACCGAACCCACCAGCCACAAGGCCGGCCACACACTGTTTGGGCCACGATGCACCCCACCTGCTGGAACGCCGAAACCCTTGCCACACACAGATAATAAATTCCTACTAAAACTATATGCTTTTAATTCCTACCCTAAGTATGTATATTAATCTGCCAGGATAAAAAGCGGGTCAATTAAGGGGGCTTTTTGACCATATTGTATTGCACAACCATTGCAGCAGACAGGAGGGTAAGGCGTATGCAGGCACTCACGTTTTTTGAAGACATTGATGCCGACCTGGTCCGGGAAATAGACAGGATCAGTTCCGTACGGTCATTCAAGGCCGGAGACACCATCTTTACTAAAGGAAACACGGCAGAACACTTGTTTATACTGGAACAGGGCGAAATCGACCTTTTGATGCAGTCAAAGAACGACACCCGGTTCAACCTGAACCGTACCGGAGATGTTTTCGGGTGGTCCTCTCTGGTGGAAAACGGCGTATATACGTCCACGGCCACCTGCCAGTCCGATGCCTCGATCCGCTGCATCCCCAAGTCGGATATGGACCCGATATTCGAAAAGAACAGCCGGGCCGCAGTCCGGATTTACCGTAAAATCGGCGATATCTTTTCCAAACGGATGGCCGGGGTTACGGATTAACCCGCCCCGGCAAAACAACAGATGAAGATATCCACCAAAACCCGGTACGTTGCCAGGATACTGATTGAGCTGACCCTTCACAGGGACGTGGGCCCCATACCCGTCAGCCGGATTGCCATGGCCCAAAAGATCCCTGTGAAATACCTGGAACAGCTGCTGCGGCAACTCCGGCAGGCCGGATTCCTCCGCAGTGTCCGCGGACCCAAGGGAGGACATATCCTCATCAGGGATCCCGAATCCATCACCCTGGGGGAGATTGTACGGGCGTTCGAAACCCAGAGCGAACTGGTGTCATGTATTTCCTGCCCGGAACAATGCGACATGGTATCAAGCTGTCTGGTTCGGGAGGCGTGGGCAGACGCCACCCGGGCCCTGCACCGGAGCCTGGACCAGGTCAGGATATCCGACCTGGCCGCCCAATCACAGGCCTTGGTACAATAACAGATGACCACGGGGCCGGCTTCCGGAGAATTTTAGGGGGCTTTCCCTCCTTCTTCCGGGCCCCGTGATCTGTCTGTTTCCCTATGGTAGCAGATAGTTATGGGAGGGCTATCTGTCCAGCATCGCCTTGATCTGTGAGATCATCCCCGGGTTGCTTTCGCGTATCAGCTTCAACAGTTTTTCCTCCTCCCGGGTGGCCGGGGAAGGTACCTCGGGTACCGTAACCGGGTCCACCGTCACCCCAAGGATGTCGCAGATGGTCTCCACAAGTATCTCCGGGGTTACTGGCTTCTTGATGGTTCGCCTGGGCTTGAGTCCCGAGGTAAATGCATTGAGACATCTGATGTCCTCGCTGGCAAATTCATTTGCCGCATGGGCCGTAATCACCACCACGGGCAGTCCCGCCCACCTGGGGTCCTGTCTCAGGCACCGGATTAATTCGATTCCTGACTTTCCGGGCATCACCATGTCCAGGGTCATCAAATCAGGACTCACCGAACCAATCCTGTCCAGGGCATCCTGGCCGTCACTGGCCGTTTCCACCCGGAATCCGGCATCCTGAAGAAAGGTCGACAGGAAATTCCGGACATCCGGTTCATCATCCACAACAAATACGGTCTTCTCTGACGCTTTGGCCATTTGCACTCCAATTCCCGGGGCTATTCCGGCAGGGGGTCCCCGGCCGGTGCGATTTTACCCATGGCCTTGGTCAGTTCCATGATCACCCCTAGCCCCTGGCTGATCTCCGGATTAAATCCGGCGGATGCCAGGCCGAACAGGCCGACACTTTTGGTATTTTCCAGCTCCACCTTAGAGGGAATCTGGGAAAGCTTTTCCAACAGGGCAATGGCCTTGGGATCGGAGAGGGCTTTGAACAGGCCAAGCATGGCCACAATACCATCGCCCATGACCTCAATATCCTCGGCCGTATACGTAGAAGCCACCTTCTTTCTCAGGTCCACTGTGGACTTTACGATTCTGAACACCCCCTTTTGCTCCATTTCGTCCAGAAACTGGATGAAATAGGGAACAGACCCTTTGAGCAGGGGTTCCAGATCCTTTACGAACTCGATGATATTGGCCATCTGCTTAAGGGCAAATATAAAATTCTGGGTATTACGCATGGCCTCCTTGGTCAGTGCCATGAGGTCTTCCAGCTGAAAGCCGGCCTCCACCTCGCTCAACTCCTGGATCATCAGGGCCACCGCATGGTTGGCGATGGGAGTGAGATCATCCTTAAGTTCCCCCATCTTCTCGCTGGTCTTGATGATAGGCTGGATCTGGGCCTCAAGCCGCTCCAGCTTCTCCAGAATCAATTCTTCATTTGTCATATCACTGCCTCCTTATTCCGTACCGACTTTGGGCCAGTACTTTCCGGCCATGGCCATCTGGGGTTCCAGGGGCATTTCCTTGCCGGTGAGCAGCATATTCCAGTATACCCATTTAAACATCATTTTTCCCCAGTAGTTCATGCTGCTTTCGCCGATGAGATCAAAAGGGCCGATACCCGGGAACGGGAACTTGCCGGGGAGCGGTTCGGTCTTGTAGTTAAAGTCAAAAAGGAAGGCCTTGTCATAACCGGAGACGATAAAACAGGTGGAGTGACCGTCAAATGCGGGTTCGGGTTCCCGGCCTTCGATCTCGCGGATCATATTTTCCACAACGATATCCGCTTCGTAATGGGCAACGGATCCGGCTTTAGATGTGGGCACGTTGGTGGCGTCCCCCACCACGTAGATATTGTCGTGGTTTTCCGCTTTCAGGGTATGGTGGTCGGTCAGGACATATCCCATACCGTCCCCCAGGCCCGAATCTTCCACATAGTCCGGGCCCAGGTTGGGCATGGTGGAGACCAGCAGATCATAATCAACACGGTCACCGGTAACCGATTCGATGTATTTTTCCTCGGTGTTCACGCTGTCGATACTGTAGTTCGGGGTCACCAGGATATCTTTTTCCTCGGCAGTGGCCGTCATGACCTTGGTGGCGATTGGCTTGGTAAAAATACCGGTGTTCGGGGTAACGAGTTCGATCTCGATATTATCCCGGCAGCCGGCCTTGGCATAAAACCAGTCCGCCATAAAGATGAACTCCATGGGAACTACAGGACATTTATGGGGCATCTCGGCGATATTAAATACCAGGCGGCCCTTTTCAAAATGTTTCATTTTCTTGTGCAGGGCCACGGCACTTTCCAGGGTGAAAAAACTGTGCTCGTTGGCTTTGCCGTCGGCTTTCCAGTTTTCAAGACCCTCGATTTCCTGGGGCACCATGTTGCAGCCCGTGGCAATGATCAGCCAGTCATAGTCATACTCGCCTTTTTTACAGCTGACCTTCTGTGCCTCGGTATTCACACCCACGACCTCGTCAAGTACAAAGTCCACCCCCTGGGGGATAAAATCCCGTTTGGGTTTCTGGCAGTCTTCGGCCGTGTAGATACCAAAGGGGATGAATAGCCATCCCGGCTGGTAATGGTGCATCTCATCGTTGTCAACGATGGTGATTTTCCAGTCCGAACCCAGTTCTCTGCGCAGCTTGGCTGCGCACATGGTGCCTCCGGCGCCTGATCCTAAGATCAAAATTTTCTTCATGATTTACTCCTAAAAGTTAAATATTAAAACAATATGGAATACGTCCATAACCTAGTCGCAGAAAACCAGGAGGTTGGAATCGCTCCAGAGCATCCTGGTGGTGTCGATGGAGAGGTCTGCCAGGGAGACCTGGCTGAGACGTCCGTAAAACGCCTTTTTGGCATCTGTCCATGCCTCCCGGATCAGGGCGTCCTGATAACCGGGGTACCCCACCCCGCCCGGAATGCCGTCATCCGAGTCTTCAGGCTCGAATACCCGGACAATTTCAGCCAGGGAAATGACTTCCGGCGGAAGGGCAAGGATGTGCCCCCCGCTTCGTCCCCGTTTGCTGTTGACAAAGCCCGCTTTTTTCAGGGGTTGAATGATCTGTTCAAGATATTTCCGTGAAATATTCTGCCGGTCCGCAATGTCGTTCATCTGAACGACGCCGTCACTCTGGTGCATTGCCAGATCCAATAGAACTCTTATGCCATAGCGAATTTGGGTAATCATTCGCATATCAATCCAAACCTTTTTAATCTATATAATTTCAATCTATACTAAAGCGGTATGAATTAATGAATTATTGACAAGCTGTCAAGACCTCCACGTTTAAAAGTGAAAGCTAAGATTATAATGTGATAAAATGGCGGGAGATTTAACGGTCACATTTATGCTGCTTTTCAGGAGAGGGCCGTTACTGAACTAAGCCGGAGGTATTGTTCGGGAGGTGGCCGAAGATGGCTGTGGTGACCGGGATAAGATAGTTTGCCGGCCTTTTACTGCAGGGGGACGGATCAGAGAATCAATTCGTTACTGATATTACCTTCTTGTTCGTTTAAAGACCGGCCCTCTCTGGGGAAAGGGGAAGGCCGGTTCTTTTTTAAAAGAGGTCTTAACCTATTTGACTAATTTGGAGGATTATCGTAATTGGCGTTCATCAGGCCTTCGTCTGATTTAATCTGATCCCCCCAGCTTCTTACCATATTCAACAGCTTCTGATAATTCGGATCCCTTGAAAGTGCTGCAGCAGAGGTGTTGTAAGCACTCTGGGACTTGTGAACGATTTTTAATGCCTTTGCCCGATAATCTTCTTTCATATTGGCAATCTTTGGCGGCAGTTCCTTACCTTCTTTCTGCCAATGGTCGTCATCCATATTCCGCCAGGCCTCATAAGCCCCGTGTCCGTCCTTGGTGCCTTTGGCTTTGATCATATCCAGATGGTTCAGTTGCAGTTCGCAATTGTGTTTTATACCGGTACTGGTGGTAACCTGAATATTCATCTTCACATCACCATACAAAAGCGGGCTCTTGGGTTCATAAATCTGTTTGATTCTGACCACCTGATACTTTCTTATTTTTGTTCCCGGTGGTTTCATTCCATCCCATTTCGTAATCTCACCCAAAGCACCGATCATCCCCAGGCAGTTCTTATAACAAATCGTCCCCCGGGCCACATCATTGACATACCTTACAGCAACGATACCGGTTGCAGATGACTGCTCTCTGTATTTCGTGAAGCACTTTTGCTCGATTCGGGGGGCCCCTTTCAGACGGCCATAAGAGGTGACGGGCTTATCCCCGACGTCCAAAAGAATTCTGCCGTAGGGTGTTTCATAGTAGATCTTATTTCCACTTGCATCCTTACCTTGGTTGGGCTTGAACCACAATTTATAAATCCCGGTATCCGCTTTTGTGTGTGAGACAAAATAGTTGAACAACTCCTCAAATTCACTATCTACCCGCCCGGCGTCTGCGATAAGGTCTTCAACAGCACAACCATTACATTTTCTATCTTTGTGACCGGTATTGACGTTCCTTTTATACGGCTTGTTCTTGGGTTGAATCAGTGCGCGTTTCATGCTTCCTCCTCGGTGTTATTGTTTCTATCTGTTCTATTATTTTTTTCTTCATCATTCTCTTCGTACCTATACCTCATAGCAGGCTCATAGCAGGTTGCATGCCGACGCGCCCTTGGTCATGAAAAACCACACATTTCCTTCACAATCCCTGGCATATCTACGTTTATCCATCCCTTATCTACTGCTTTCACAGTCATGACCCGCAACATATTTGGCAGATCACACCAGACCTCAAAACCAAGCGCCAACTAAAGTGACAGACATCATACGCACACCGCCAGAAAAGGGGCCGTTCTTTTTTCACCCGAGGATTAACGCAAACGGCCCGTTCCTGAAAAGGAACGGGCCGTTTACATTTTATTTATGAAAAGATGAAATCCCGGCTAGGACACTTTAGGTGGCTTGTCATAGGGGATGATGGCGTTGGTGGCTATTTTTGATTTAATATCGGTGCTCCAGGAATCGACTTTGTTCAATACGGCCTGAAACTTTGGATCGTTATGAATGGCCATATCCGCCTTATGATATGCCTGGTGTGAGGCATGAATGGCCTTTTGCGCCTTACCCTGAAATTCGCTGGGCATCTCAGCCACCGATGTGGGGAGCTCTTTGTGATACTTTGCCCAGCATTCATCATCCAGGTTCCGCCAGGTCTCATATGCCCCATGCCCCTCTTTGGTGCCCTTTGCTTTGATCATATCCAGGTGGTTCAACTGGAGTTCACAATTGTGTCTGTACCCTTCGGCAGTGAGCTGGATATTCAGCTTGACGTCCCCGTAAAGAAGTTCACTACGGGGCATATAGATTTGCTTGATCCTGACGACTTTATATTTGATCACGTTACTGGTGGAGATGTTGATGGGCTTATTCTCATTGTTATGGACGAAGTTGAGCGCCGCCAGCATATCCGTGCAGTTTTTAAAGGTCATGGTTCCCCGTACCACATCATTGATATACCGGGTGGGCACCTCGTGGGTCTGTGATATTCTGTACTTATATTTGGTGTTGCACTTCTGCTCAATGCGTTCGGCCCCTTTCAGCTTCTTGGCCGGACCTGTGACCTTACGCATTCGGCTGATCATGATCAATTGATTGTTCTGATTATAATGTTTATTCTCATTTTCATCATCCTTGCCCCAGAGTTCATACTCGCCATTATCGCATTTGGAATTTTTCACAAAGTGAGCGAACAATGCCTTAAATGCATTTTCCACTTTGCCGCCCTCTTCAATCAGTTTTTCCACACAGCAACCCGAGCATGTATTCCCTTTATTTTTGTGACCTTTTTTAAGGATCTTAGGCCAATTGGTTTTCATGGGCTGCATGAGTGCTCGTTTTAGTTGTTTCGGCATAATTCCCCCTCGTTTATATTTATTATTCTAAGCTTAATGAATGCTTCCACTTGGCGTCTGTCACTTGCATTTACCATTTTGAAACTGCAAGCCTCAGAGCAGAATCCTTGCAGGGCATGGAACCACATGTTTCTTCCACAAGTAGCCCCGTTTGTTCCTTATAAACGCCTCAATCAGTCCGGGAATGCTTACAACGGCCCATAACCGCAAACTTATTGGGAGGGTCACAGGTAATAACCGGCAAATGAAGTCGCAACTCAGGTTAAGTTGGTTATACTTCTGTTGCGTAGGTACTTACATATAATTAAGTAGTATAGTAACAATATCAGAAATGGAAAGCCTATTTCCGTTTAACTGATAAGATAAAACCCCAAGTTCTTGGCATAGGGCGGCGGGTTGTAGAAATCGGCCAGAACATAATCCCCCTCCACTTCCTTGACAATGATCTGCCGCTTGATCACAGATCGTTTCAGATCATCCAGAACAAACTGGATATCCAGAAAATCGTTCACTTTGATGGCGGACTTTTTGGGGATGGTAAAGGCGATTTTGGTCAGGGAGATTTCTTTGACCGAGATATAAACGGATGCACCGATTGTAGGATGGAGGTAATGCCCCCTGAGGGAAACCACTTTGCCGAATTTGCTGCCACGTCGTTCTTCCGCAGCCTTGTTCATCTCCTCTTCCACAAGGGGCTGGAGATTTTCTTCGATGGCAGCAACGCGGTCTTCCCGGGTCACTTTCTTTGTTTCCGACAAGGCAGCTTCAACCAGGGTTTTAAATGTCCTGACCTCCTTGCTGCTCAGGGTGTGATCCGCAATGGTTACAGCCAACTCCGGCAGCTGTTCTTTGGACACGGAAAGACGTATCCCGTCTTCAATACGGCGTTTCAATTTTTCTGAGCCATCCGAATAGGTCAGGGGCAGGAGCATCAGAAAAATATTTTCCCCATACCGATAGAGGGTGTCATCCCGCCGCTTTTTGGCATTCATCACCCGTACTATTTCCTTAAGGGCATTATCGTATACGGCCTGTCCTTCCGCCATCAGCAGATTCTCAAGGCCGTCCACGGTGACGATCAGCATGGAAAAAACACTGCCGTACTGTACTTTGAATTCAGAGGCGTTTCCCACGGCACGTTCAAAGCTCCAGCGGTTTTTGAGGCCGGTGGGCACATCCTTTGTGGCCAGATTGGTCAGGGCCTGGGTGTAATAGGAGCGCTCAATGGCAATGGCCGCATATTCGGAGATGGATGAGAGCAGATCCATATCTTTGGTATCAAAATGTTCCTCGATATCCCTGTTGATGAGCTGAATCACCCCAAATACCTTTTTGCCGGTTTTCAAAGGTGTACCGATGATGGACCGGGTTTTGAAACCGGTCACCCGGTCCACCCGCTTACTGAACCGTTCGTCCGCCGACACATCCGCCACCACCAGCGGCGTACCGGTTTTGGCTATGTATCCGGCAACGCCCTCTCCCTTGGGCAGCCTCATTCCCTTGAGCTTATCCTTGTTGGCGCCCACCACCACGGAAAACACGAGTTCCTCCGTTTTAGGATCCTTTAACAGGATAGACCAGTTCCGGGGTTTAAATATCCGGCCGATCTGGTACATCAGGATATCCAATACCTCTTTAACGCTCTTTGCCTTTGCCAGGGCTTTGCTGAATACCGACTCCGTGTGAAGGTACCGGTCCGGCGTCGGCGCATTTTCCGTGTTGAGGGGTTCATCCTGGTAATAGTACTGCGTATTCAGCCGTGACAACTTCAGATTTGCCCACAACAGATTTTCCTGTAATTGGGTATCCGAAGGAAATACAAATCGATAAAAGGCAGAGATCCGGTCCACCTCCCGGTTCATCTCCGTGATACATTTGATGATGTTAATCTTTTCCAGATCGATGACACCCTCCACCTCCGGCGGCAGCACGGGGGGACGGATAAAATCATAGGATCCGATCCCCTGGGTCCAGCAGATGAAATCCGACAGCGAGACAATGGCAATCAGGCATTTATGTTCAGCCGGGATGTCCAGATGGGCAAAGGACTGATGATGGTATTTTACTGCGGCAGCCAATTGCCGGGGCAGTTCCCACCGGTTACAGAAATAAGCACCGATGTCATCATGGCCAAGACCGAGGCTGGCCCTTTCCTTTTCAATCACAAGGTCGGTGGACGTGGACAGGGCACGGATGAAATCTCCGTAGTCTTTTTTGCCCCGAAGATCCAGAAATACCTTTCCCACATCGTGAAGGAGTCCGGCGATATAGGCTTCCTCCGGGTTGATGTAACCCATTTTTTTTGCAATCTCCATGCTTAATACGGCCACGGCCAGACTGTGACGCCAGAAAAGGAGCCGGTCAAACCCGTTTCCCTTATCTTCTTTAAACAGTCCTTTGAAAATGGCAATACCGTAAGCCTGCTTCTTAATTTCATCGAGCCCCAGCATGACAACGGCATCCTGCAGGGAAGTCACCCGCCGGCCGACATTGTAAGTGGCGGAATTGACAATTTTAAGCACCTGGGCGGAAAGACCGGGGTCTGTCTCAATAATGGCGGATAATTCTTCCATAGAGGTACTTTCATCCCTGGCGGTCTCAAGAAGTTTCGCCGCCGCCTGCGGGAAGCTGGGTAATTTCACTTCGTCCAGATGAAGCACATCCCGGATCTCGGTTTCAGAAGGCAAATTCAATATCTTGTTCATGTTCCGGTGTCCCGTATATTTAAACCCGTATATTCAAGAAACTGCAGACCCGGCATTTCCCAGGTTCTGCATCAGGGTGGATCTCCCGTAAACTCTCATCATATGCTAATTTTCATTCGGAGTAAATCCGTTTGCCCCCCGGGTCTCAATTGGATGGATCTCCCTCTAAACCGCGATGTTCTGCGATCATACGGTAAGCCACATAGTATTTGAATATGTTGCTCACGTATTGTACGGTTTCACGACCGATCCGTCTGGCCGCCACCACCTCAACATGTTTAAACCAGATATTCGGATTGAGGTTCAATGTCACCGCCTCCTCCCGGAGGTCAGCCACCCTGGCAGGCCCTGCGTTATACGCGGCAAAACTGAGCAGCATCTGATTCCCCGGGTCAATCCCCGGGTCACTGAAGTAACGGTCCGCCATAAACCGCAGGTATTTGGTCCCGGCATGGATGTTGGGCCCGATCTTTTCGATATCCGGGATGTCCACGTTTTTATCTCTGGCCGTGGACGGCAGTACCTGCATCACGCCAATCGCCCCGGAAGGACTTCGTTTTGTCTGGTCGATTCCGGATTCCTGATAGGCCATGGCCGCCAGCATCAGCCAGTTAAAGTTATACATACCCGCATATTTACGAAAATATGCCACAGTATCCTTAAACCGCTGCCGTTCCTTGTCCCCCAGACTGTTGCGCACATACTTCGTGCTTTTAAGATATCGCTCAAAAATCATATTTCCCATGAGGGTGCCGCGCTTATTGCCTTTGGCAAAGGTGTTGATCCTTTTCCTGAATTCAGGCGCCCCCTTCTGTACGGCCCAGGCAATGCTGGCATTTTCCCGAAACCGGATCTCCGGATGTAATTGAATCCGGTCGAATATCTGGGCCCAGAACTCACCTTTGTGGCTGTCGATGACGATCATGGAAATCAGCCCCGCATTCAGCATTTCCAGCAGATCTTCATCTTCAAGATTTTCATCAGCCGGAACAATTCTCATCTCTTTTTTACCCTCAGCCTTTAACTTTCGGTTGAACCCACGCACGCTTTCATAGTAGGAACTGGATTTTCTGAGATGAACCGTACGGCCGGCAAGATCAGACGATTTTTTTACCCCGGGACTTTTGGGGCCGGTGACCAGAATTTCACTGACACCGGTGCTGAAAGGGTCGGAAAAATCCACCAGCTTTGCCCGCTCGGGTGTAATCGTGAGATTTCCAACAGCCAAATCCCCCAGCCCGGCGGCAAGATCCGGTATTAACTGGTCTCTGGCCGTGGGTAGAAACAACGCATGGATTTTCAAATGACGGGTTTTCAACTCTTTGTTGATCTGTTTTTCAAAGGCTTTGACCAACTCGTATGACGCCCCGCGCTGGGTGGCCTTATCCAGAAAATAGTAGGTTTTACTATAGGGAATCAACAACCGGATGAACCGCCTTTCCACCAGATTCTCAAAATCCCCCTTCCATGCCACATTTGTCTTAAAAGAAGTGTCCCGAGCTTTGTCCGGGAGTTCATCAGCCAAGGTCTGACCGCTTAAAATCAGTGAAAGGATAGGTGCAACGGCAGCAATGATCATCACAACGGCTTTTGACTTCATTTTCCCTCCACGATTTGTTTTGTATCACATAAGAGGCACGGATATGTTACGAGATTAACAGGAAGCGGCCGACAATTTCAACAATTGTCCGTAGAAACCTCCCGGGCCAAATCGCCACGGTTGGGCCATCCCCCCACCCCGAACTGTGTCATTTTGACACACACCATCTATCCCCAAATCAATGGGTAAACCGTGGATATCCTCGCCCTGTAGCATTCTCCCAAGCAATCAATTCACCTGGCACACTTTGTGTAAACATAGAGATTTCGAGTTTAAAAATGACGGAAAACCAATGGGTTAAAACGGCCTTTGGTTTACTTTGGTTCCGACGGATTCTCCGGAGCCTCAAAGGATTAACTTAATTTAAAGGAGCGTGTCATGGAATTTTTAACTGCGTTTGAAACATTAATCGGTAAAGTCGGTGCATTCGCCTGGGGCCCCCCCATGTTGATTCTTTTGGTAGGTACCGGTTTCTGGCTGACCTTTGCCCTGAGAGGCATCCAGTTCACCCAGCTATACCACTCCCTCTACCTGGCCCTGATCAAAAGAAAGGAAGATTCCGACGAACCCGGTGATATTTCGCATTTCCAGGCACTGATGACGGCACTCTCCGCAACCGTCGGTACGGGTAACATCGCCGGTGTGGCCACGGCCATTGCCGCAGGTGGCCCGGGCGCTCTTTTCTGGATGTGGATTACCGGTCTTGTGGGCATGGCCACCAAATATGCCGAAGCCGTCCTGGCCGTTAAATACAGAGTCACCGATGAAAACGGCGAAATGAGCGGCGGCCCCATGTACTACATCTCCAAAGGCCTCAACATGCCTTGGCTGGGTAGTGTATTTGCCGTATTCGCAGCCATCGCCGCTTTTGGTATCGGTAACATGGTCCAGTCCAACTCTGTGGCTGATGCCGTGGAAGCCACCTTCAAGGTCCCCACATTCGTTACCGGCCTCCTGCTTATGGTATTCACCGGTTTTGTTGTTCTCGGCGGTATCAAGAAAATCGGTAAGGTTACCGGCGTTCTTGTTCCCATCATGATCGTATTTTACATGGCCGGCGCATTGATCATTATCCTGATGAACATCAGCGGCGTTCCCGGCGCACTGGCCTTCATCGTTGAACAGGCCTTCACCCCCACTGCCGCCACCGGCGGTTTTGCCGGCGCCGGCGTTATGATGGCCATCCGGATGGGTGTTGCCAGGGGTGTTTTTTCCAACGAATCCGGCCTCGGTTCCGCCCCCATCGCGGCAGCCGCAGCCCAGACCAAGCACCCTGTTTCCCAGGCCCTGGTATCCATGACCCAGAC
>JAKSBB010000460.1 GCA_022361315.1 Desulfobacterales bacterium | reverse complement strand
TACACCAGGCGGTCCATATTGGCCCCTTTCACCACTTCATATCTCACGGGGTAATCGAAGGTGGTGGCATTGCCCGGGCATCCCGGCGGAAAGGGCATAAAGCTTTCCATGAGGATAATACCAATGGCTTCACCGTAACTTGTCTGGCCTTTGTTGGCTTTGTAGATCATATCAACACCATCTCCTTTGGGGTTTCGTATTATGCTGTTTTTTGATGATACTCAGACTAAACAGCAAAAACCGAACCAGGCAAGGCTTTGGATATAAAAAACTAAGAATGCCTTTGAAGGTGGGTGGTTTTAAGGATTCCGGAGTTCCGGGGGACGATTCGGATCTGAATCGGGACGGGCTGAGAATCCCGGTTTGATGATACAGGGTTGAACTCAGGAATGAATCAAACATGTCAAAGGCCGGGGATTCCCGCAATGGTTATGCATCTAAATTCTGGCTAAAGACAGGTGAATATGATAGGTGAAGCATGATCCGGAAGGACCTTCAGGGGGCAATCTGGCGATATAAACTGAGGAAAAGATCGTATTCATGACGGAAAAGAAAAAATCACAGGGACGGATTATCCAGTCGGTGGACAGATCCATCAGCGCGCTTCTGCTGTTTTTAGAAGATGTCCAGGAACTGGGAATTAAGGACTTTTCGGAAAAACTGGATCTGCCGAAGCCCACGATTCACAGTCTGATCAATACCATGACGGCCCGTCAGCTGCTTGAACAGAACCCGGAAAACAGCAAATACCGTCTGGGGCCGGCTCTCTTCCGTCTCGGCATCCAGTATGTACGGCAATCCGATGTGCTGTCCACCGTATCCATCCATGCGGAACGGCTCTGTTATAAATTTTCCAAGTCGGTGAATGTCTGCATGCTTGTGGGGGGGCAGGTGGTTGTGGTGTACAAGGTGGATCCGGACCAGGCAGTGATCGCCTATCCGGATGTGGGGGCTGTGGTGCCCCTCCATAACACGGCCAATGGAAAACTCCTCCTGGCCTTTGCCGAGCCTGAGGTCCGGGCGGAAATCCTGGCAGACCTGGAACTGATTAAATCCACCGAGGCCACAATTACGGATCCGGCCCTGTTTGAAGCCGAACTGGACTCCGTTCGCAGCGGGCATATCAGCTATAACCGGGGGGAGGGTGTGTCCGGTATTTATGCCATTTCCGGTCCGATTTACAACCATCGGGATCAGGTCATTGCCTCCTTTGCCATCTCCGGAAAAGAAGATTTTTTTAAGGAGAACGAACAACGGCTGGTGGGTGAGGTGAAAAAAACCGCCCAGGCCATGTCAAAACATCTGGGGTATACCGGACAGATCTATACCCGGTAACGCCATCTGGCCGTGGGACCGGGGCGGCTTTCAATTCATCAGCCCGCATATAACTCCCGGATCAACGGCTGATACTTCCGGGCCACCTGCCGGCGTTTCAGTTTTAATGTGGGTGTAAGCAGGGCATTTTCCACTGACCAGTCGTCCCAGACCAGTTTAAATTTGCCGGGCCGTTCAAACTTTTTAAATCCCTGTGAGTATTTTTCCAGCTCATCTTTAAACAGATTCTGGATTTGAGGGGCATCTTTCCAGCTGTTGCCTCCGGTATCCAGGCCCTGGTCTGCGGCCCAGGTTTTCAGTTCCTCTTCTTCGGGGGTTAAGATCGCCACATTATACCGCTGGTTCTCGCCGGTGATCATGGCCTGGTTGATATAGGGAGAAAGCTTGAGTTCTTCTTCCAGGGGACCTGGTGAGACGTATTTTCCGTTTTCCATCTTGTAAATCTCCTTGATTCGTCCAGTGAGGTGCAAAAATCCCTCTTCGTCAAACCGACCCAGGTCTCCGGTGCGGCAGCCGCCGTCCGGATCAATGGTGGCGGCGGTTTCATCCGGCAGATTGTGATATCCCAGCATGAGCAGGGGGCCGTAAACCACAATCTCTCCTTCTCCCTCTTTGGTGTCGCTTATACTGGTATCAATTTTGACGATGGCATTGGGAATGGGTTTGCCCACACTGCCGGTTTTCCGGCTTCCCGGTATATTCATGGTGACGGCCATGGTGGTTTCGGTCTGGCCGTACCCTTCGAAAAGCGGGATGCCAAGGGCGTCCAGAAAGTCCACCACGGATTCGTTCAGGGCCGCACCGCCACTGAAGGCGGCGTGGAGTTCGCCGCCGAAAAGCTCCCGGATCTTGGCAAACAACAACCGCCTGGCCAGGCCGGCCACCAGGGTATCCCAGACTGATACCCGCTCTCCTTTATTTCGTCGCACGGAGATCTGAATCCCCCTGTGAAATAAAGTTTGGATAAACGGCGGTTTCTGCTCAATCTTTTTCATCACCCCTTCGTGCAGCTTGGTATACAGCCGGGGCACGGCAAAAAATTTGGTGGGCCGGATGAGTGACAGGTCCTCGATAATCTCGTTGAGATCCCTGACCAGGCCGGAGGAAAACCCGTTGTAGATCAGAATATGGACCTCCTGCAACTGGCCCATGAGATGGCCCCAGGGAAGAAATGACAGGCCCCGGTCCTCCGGTGTGAAGGGGATCGCCCCCTTGGCAATCTCCATCAGTGACTGGATTTCGGTGATCATGCTCCTGTGGCTCAGCAGGACGCCTTTGGGATTGCCGGTGGTTCCCGACGTGTATATCATCCCCATGGGATCCTCGGGATCGGGGATTCGTGGGGGGACAGGATTTTCTTTGCCGGTCTCACACAACCGTGAATAGCAATAGGGCAGGGACCGGTCTTCGTAAAGGGGAATGACATGCTCCAGACCGGGAATTTCCCGCACCAGGCCCTGAACCCGTGCATATACATCGGGCTGCTTCACCAGCAGAATCCGGGCGCCGGAATCCCTCAGGATATATTCCCACTCTTCCCGTTTCTGGGATTCGTACATGGGGACATACTGGGCGCCAAGGCCATAGGCGGCATAACAGCCCACCGCCCATTCCACACAATTGGATGAAATGATGGCCACCTTATCCCGGTATCCGATACCCAGGTGGGCAAGTCCCGCCCTGAAACGCGAAACATCTCTACCGAATTCTGCATAGGTGGTCCAGGTAAAGGTGCCATCGTCCTGTTTCGTACCGTACATGCGTCGTTCGCTGTGCTGTTTACATGAATGCAACTGCATTTCAACCAGGTTGGTGAAACTCGGGGTCATGGGGTGCCTCCTCTCCGTTCGTGTGTGAATTTTCATTGACGAATACTATTTGATAATGTAATACGTCAAGAAATAAATTTTATAATGTCGAATGAAAATGAAATTTGATGGAAGAGGAGGTGACATGGGATTATTGTCCTCACTCAAAATTCTGGATTTCTCCGCACTGCTGCCGGGCCCTTTTGCCACGCTGACCCTGGCGGATCTCGGGGCGGATGTGGTGCATGTGGAGTCACCGGACAGACCGGATCTCATGCGGTTTTATCCGCCGGTTAAAGACGGCAGATCCGCCGCCCATGCCCACCTCAACCGTTCAAAACGGTCCCTGGGGATTGATCTGAAAAGTGATGACGGAAAAGAGATCATCCGCCGCATGGTCAAAGACTACGATATTATCCTGGAGCAGTTCAGACCCGGTGTGATGGACCGGCTGGGATTGGGGTATGCGGATTTAAAGGCGGTGAATCCGGGTCTTATCTATTGTGCCGTTTCGGGGTACGGGCAAACCGGACCCTTCCGCGACCGGGCCGGCCACGATATCAATTACCTGTCCGTGGCCGGGGTCATTTCCTACAATGGCCGGAAAAGCACCGGACCCGGCCCCATGAATCTCCAGGTGGCCGATATCGCCGGCGGTTCCTATCACGCCGTGATGGCCATACTGGCGGCCGTCATCCATCGTCAGCAGACGGGCAAAGGCCAATATATTGACGTCAGCCTGACGGATGCCGCTTTCTCCATGCAGGCAACCACCCTGGCCAATGCCATTGAAGCGGGCATTGATCCGGACCTTGAAGGGGACATCTTCAACGGCGGTACCTTTTATGACTGCTATGAAACCCGTGACGGTAAGTATATTTCCATCGCCTCCATTGAACCCGGGTTTTTCAGCAGCCTGTGTGAGATTTTGGGGTTTCCGGAGCTGGCCGTCCATGCCCTGTCACCGGATCCGGAAATCCAGGCCATGGTGAAAGATAAAATCAGTTCGGCAATAAAAAGCAAATCTTCTGGCCATTGGGAAAAGGTTTTCGCCGCAGCCGACTGTTGTGCGGAACCGGTATACACTCTGACCCAGGCATTGGACCACCCCCAGATTCAGGCCAGGGAGCTTATCGTGGATGTACCGGAGGGCAAAGGTATCCGGCGCCAGGCCGGGTTCCCGGTGAAGTTTTCAGATTTTGAACCGTCCTATAAATTTACCGGGGCGGATATCGGTGCCCATACCCTTGAGGTTTTACCCGAAACAGGGTTTGCACCGGACAAAATTCAGGAGCTTCTCCGGGACGGGGTCATTTTTTCCGCCAATGCAGATGAAGGGGACATATCATGAAAATACCTTCCCGAAAGGCAGTGATCCAGAATATCCGGGAGCAGGGAGGAAAGATAGCCGCCGTCCTGCCGTACCACTATCCCCGGGCATTGCTCAGGGCCCACAATATTTTCCCGGTGGAGGTCTGGGGGCCCCCCCATGTGGATGATATGGCAGGTGTCCAGCATTTTCCGGAGTACACCTGCAAGATCGCCCAGAAGGCCACCCACTTTCTTTCCGGCCCGGGTGCCGGGGCTGTTGACTGCATTCTCATCCCCCATACCTGCGACTCTCTTCAGGGCATGGCGTCGGTGATGGCGGATTTTATCCGGCCGGAAAAGCC
>JAKSBB010000813.1 GCA_022361315.1 Desulfobacterales bacterium | reverse complement strand
TGCGACATGTGCAACGACCGGGTACACAACGGCCTGAAACCGGCCTGCGTGACCACCTGCCCCACCGGCACCATGAACTTCGGGGACCGGGATGAGATGCTTGCCTTGGCCGAAAAACGGCTGAAAAAGGTACAGCAGCGGTATCCCGATGCCATGCTGCTGGATGCAGATGAGCTGAACGTCATCTATATCACGGCCCTGGATCCGGCCCTCTATGCCGAGTACGCGGTGGCGGATGCCGGCCGTAAAAACCGGAAGCGGGCTGCCACAAGAATCGCGGCATCTGATAATGAGATGACCCGTGGTGAGGCCATCCGCAAGATGATGGGACCCTTCGGCAAATTGATGAAAGCATAAATTGATGAAGGCCTAACCCCTGACAAACGCCCCGGAGTGCTTAATGTATTGTGACGCCCCGGGGCGTTACCCTTTATCCCACAGGAGAACCAGATGACCCAGACCCCATATGTTCCCGGCCAGTCCACAGACACCGAGTCCGGCCCGGAACTGGCCCAGTCCCTGATTTACGACGTTACCCAGGAACAGATCGCCGGCACGGCGGAGAGCATCAGCAAAATCAGACCGGCCTACGCCGACCTGATCGAGTTTTACAGCCGGGTATTTGCCGCCCAGGCCGCCACCCGTGCAGGGTTAAATCCAGCCCCGATTATCATTGATCCCCAGACCCTCCAGCTCAAACTGGACAACCAGATGCCCCTGATCAGCCCCGAGGAATTCAGGATTGATACAGAGGCGTGCGGGAAACTTCTTGATGAGATCTGTCGTCTGGCCCTGGCCCACGCCCCCAAGCTGGCCCAGGCCGGGGAAACCCTTGCCGGTTGCCTCGAAGAGGGATCCATTGATCTGGAGGCATTGTTCAGAGATCTTCTGGATGCCGGAGACATCTCCAAAACGGCCGAAGCCTGCGGTATCACCGTGGAAGCCCTGGCCTTCTTCGGTTTTTCAGCCATGGCCCCGTCCGTTCAAGCCGGCGCTGCCCAACTGGCCGTGTATCTCAAGGATGCCCCCAAGTCCCAGACACATTGGTGCCCCATCTGCGGCAACCAGCCGGATCTCTCCTTTCTGGACGAAGCCGGCAAACGCCAGGTCTGCTGCAGCCTGTGCAACCACATCTGGCAGACCCGGCGCATGGGATGCCTGTTCTGTGACTCCGCCACCCCCGAAGATCAGCAGTACTTCTTCACCAAGGAGGAGCCGGAGTTCAGGGTCTATTGCTGCGACAGCTGCAAGCGTTATATAAAAACCATTGATACACGGCAGATGGGCAGGCGTTTCTTCCCCAAACTGGAACAGGTGACCACCCTTCACCTGGATATCCAGGCCAGGGAAAAAGGATACCGTCCGCCGGCCGAAGTATCCCATTAACTTTGGCCACAGGCCTTATTAAGGAAACCCAGCGATGCGAAGGATTATCTTAGTTTTT
Organism: Desulfobacterales bacterium; assembly: GCA_022361315.1. Next base: position 4,348 of record JAKSBB010000813.1, on the reverse strand, counting down.
GTATTGTTCATCGGGCTGACGGCAGCCGGTTTTCAGACAGCCACGGCTGTGGAAAACACCGGCAACCTGAACCTGGACTTCACCCTCCCCGTTCCCGAAGATTCGGAGCAACGGTCGTATCTGGGTCTTAAGTCCGGAGATTCGTTTACCCTTGATAAGGTCAAGGCCGATATCCTGTTGATCGAAATTTTCTCCATGTACTGCCCCATTTGCCAGCGGGAAGCCCCAAAAATAAATGAGCTTTTTGAGGCAGTACGTGCTGCCGGCTCCCCGGACATCCGCCTCATCGGGATCGGTGCGGGGAATTCCGCATATGAGGTGTCGGTTTTCAAGGAAAGCTATCGCATTGCCTTCCCCCTGTTCAGTGACGGCAGTTTTAAGATCCATAAAAAGATCGGGGAAAGGGGTACCCCCTTCATCATTGGTTTGAACCAGGCTGCCCCTGAAGGCCAACGGGTCTTTTTCACCCATTCCGGAGACATCGGTGATCCGGATGACTTCTTCAAAAGAGTTCTGGATGCCTGGGAGGAAAGATGAAACAGATGATCCGATTTTTTGCCGTCCCGGCCCTGGCGACCCTGCTCCTGCCTGCAGTGCTTTTCGGTACATCCCTGATCTACGGGGATAAGATTTATAACCCGGGCCATCTCAAACCCATCGACAGCCGCCTTAAAGTGGCGGAAGGACAGATGGCACCGGATTTCACCCTGACGGCCGTGTCCGGAAAAACCGTCAGCCTCAGCGATTTCAAAGGTAAACAAAACGTATTGATCTCTTTTGTCCCGGCCGCCTGGACCCCGGTGTGCTCCGACCAGTGGCCCGGCTACAACCTGGCCCGCCCTCTCTTTGAAAAACGACACACCACCCTTCTGGGCATCACCACGGATAACATCCCCACTCTCTTCTCCTGGACCCGGGAGATGGGAGACCTCTGGTTCGAAGTGCTCAGCGACTTCTGGCCCCACGGTAAAACCGCCGATACCTATGGTGTACTCAGAGGTGACGGTACGGCGGAACGAGCCCTTATCCTGGTGGATAAGGAAGGTATCATCCGCTGGATCCATGTATCGGATATCAACGTGCGGCCGGAACTTGGGATGATCATGAAAGCTTTGGAAGGTCTTGAACTTTAGACCTTTTTAAGGTAGGAACAGGTGTCAATTGCAAAATGGCATACAACCCAATGTTCAATTAATAGGAATTGAATAAGGTAACTAAATTAATAACACCTGTTAATACTGAATAATCATGAACCAAGATGATCTGAACAACCACTCTCCCGAATTTCTTGAAATGGCTTATATCCGGGACCATGTTGAGCGGCTCCACCATCCCGATGCATATGGAAAAAGAATCGGTGACTGTGGTGATATTGTAGAATTTTACCTGTTAATTGATCGCGACCGCATAAAACACATTTCCTTCACCACTCAGGGATGTCTGAACACAGTGGCATGCAGCAATACCGTTGTTAAGCTGGTTCAAAACCAAAGTCTGAAAGCGGCCTGGGATGTCACACCGGAAGATGTGATCGACTATTTAAAAAGCCTGCCCGAGGATCATCACCATTGCGCAGAACTCTCAGTTGGCGCATTGTATCTGGCACTTGCTGATTATAAGAAAAGGCCCCGCCGATCCTCGTAAAAACAGATAACGCTTAATATTCCCTCAAAACCAGATCCTGTGCCGGATATTCTTCGGTGCATGGGAATAAAAAGAGGCCAGAACAAAGACAAACAATACCGCCGGCACCACCGGTAGCCACCCGTGAAGGGCCAGACCCAGTATCCCGGTTTTAACCAGGGTAATGATACCCGAGGCTTCCCTGAGCAACTGCCGGTGACGCAGGGCTTCGGTAAGCATGAGAAGGCCGCCGGAGACACCTGCCAGCACCAGGTACATCCAGGGCAGGTCCGCCCCGAGAAGAACGGCCCCTAAAAACACCGCAGCGCCCACCTGATGAATCGCCCGGATAACAATGGAAAGCAGCAGTATCCAATAGGGGCGGTCTGTTGTCCGGCCCAGTTTTACTTTTTCTGTATTCTTTGAAGGGGTATCTTTTTGTCCTGTCATGGTCAGTCCGGCCGGCACACCCTATTTGATGGGGGCCATACCGCCTCCATTTTCTGACATCTGTTTTTCTTTTTTTTGCAGGGCATCCCTGACGGTTCGGGCCAGGACATCGGACTCAGCCGGCTTCATCAGGTAATGGTCCGCCCCCATATCCCTGAGGGAGGACGGCGTAATGGAGGGATCATGACCGCTGCAGAGTATCACCGGAATCCCCGGCCGCTGGGCTTTCACATGGTGGATCACCTGGCTGCCGTTCATCACGGGCATGGAATAGTCCGTCATCACCAGATCCCAGGCGCCGGGATCGGCCCTGAACGCATCAACCGCCTCCACGGGATTTGTAAATACCGAAATCCGGTAGCCTTGGCGCTCCAGCTGTTTTTTTCCCATGGCAGCCAGGGCAGATTCATCATCCACCAGAAGAATCGACTTTTTATTGGCTCCCCCACTGGGCGGTTGCAACGTTTTAGGTGTACTGGATCCGGCAGTATCGGATGGGGGATGCGCTTTTTCCGGCGGAAACAGGCAGGATATCTCGGTGCCCCGGCCGGGACGGCTCTGGATGGAGATGAAGCCGTCATGGTTTTTCATGATACCGTGGGCAACGGACAACCCCATCCCCGCACCTTCATTTACCTCCCGGGTGGTATAAAAGGGATGAAAGACCTTATTGAGCACATGATTGGGAATACCGGAGCCTGAATCCGTAATGACCAGTTTCACATACCTTCCGGGCAAAATAAGCTGGTCGGCAAACACCTTCTGACTTTCGATGCGGACATTCTCAACACGGATGTCGATGAAACCACCTTCAGGACTCATGGCCTGGGCCGCGTTGGTGCAGAGATTCACGCTCACCTGCCGGATCTGGGAAGGATCTGCCGTCACCGGACAAACATCCGGGGCAATCATTTTACTGAACTGAATATCCGATGGAATGGAGGCTTTTAGAAATCCCAGGGTATCGGTAACAAGGTCGCCCATATCCACCGTTCTTTTTTCAAAGGCACTGTCCCTGCTGAAACTCAACAACTGCCGGACCACATCCTTGCCGCGAATACTGGCGGTCCGAATCTCCTCCAGCGAGGCAGCTGCCGGATGCCCGTCCGGCACATCGTCCAGGGCCAGTTCGGAATTGCCCAGGACAATTCCAAGGATATTGTTGAACTCATGGGCGATACCGCCGGCCAGGGTACCGATGGCTTCCATCTTGTGGGCGTGGCGCAGCTGGGATTCCAGGGATTTTCGTTTCATCTCGGCCTGTTTGAGGTCAGAGATATCATTGATAAACCCCTCCAGTATTTTCCGCCCTTTTTCGTCCCGGCCCTGGGGCATGCCCTTTTCCCACACCCATCGTTCACTGCCGTCACGGTGGCGGATCCGGTACTCCAGGGTAAAGGACCGGTCATTGTCCACGCCGTTCTGCACATCATCCCAGATCAGCGGCCTGTCCTCCTGCACAATCAGATCGCTCCATGACACCCTGGTCGATCCCACAAGTTCAGACGGATGATACCCGGTCAGATCATAACAGCCATCACTGAGATAGAGCATGGTCCAGTTCTCATCATTGACACACCGGTAGGCCACCCCCGGCAGGTTACCGATGAGGGTGGTGAGTTTTTTTCTGTTCTGGTTCAGAGCGGTTTCCACCGCTTCCTTGGCCCTGATCTCCTTTTTAAGTCTTTGATTCCAGATAAAAAAGAAAGAGAACATCATAACAAAAACAAGAGCAGCCGCACCGCCCCATTTCCACACCACCTCCCTAGGGGTGCCGGAGGCAAGATCCACCCGGATCCACTTCTGGCTGATTTCGTCACGTTCCTCCTGGGAGATGGAAGACAGGGCTTTTTCTATAATAGACCGAAATAGGGGCCAGTCCTTGCGGACCCCCATGGACAGGCTCACCCCGTCCCAATCTATGGGAGCGGCGATACGCAGATTGGTCAATCCCTTTTTGTGAATAAAATAACTGGCCGCTGCCAGGTTAACGAAGCAGGCATCTGCCCGGCCGAGGGACACCGCATCAAGATTCTCATCCACAGTATTGCTGTAACGGTAGTTAAGCTTCAAATGACTGTACTCCCGCTTCAGGGTCCCGTAGACAAAGAGATGCTTGACCACAGCAACGCGCTTACCGGCAAGATCGTTGATATTGTGGATATCCGGCACGTTTTCCCGGGTGATGATAACCACGGGATAGGTGAGGTAGGGTGCCGTGAAAAGAAGGTATTGCCCCCTGTCCGGCGTATTGGAGAGGCAGGGAAAAAAATCG
>JAKSBB010000886.1 GCA_022361315.1 Desulfobacterales bacterium | reverse complement strand
GCGGGGGTGACCAGCAGGCGGCTGTTGGCACCGTCGAACAGAATGGTCTTCACCTTTACGTCGAACCGGTTGAGATCGGTAAGTGACGGATCGGGCTGGATGATCATGGCTTCGGGGCGGATGAACAGGTCTGCGGGATCTCCTGTGGAGAGCCCTTCGGCCGGTGCATGAAGCGTTGTACGGAACAAACGCCGGTCCGTGGTTTCGATTTCAGCCACCCCGCCCTCCCGCCGCACGACCTTGCCGGACCAGGTGTTGTTGTCTCCCACGAATCTGGCCACAAAGGGGGTCTGGGGATCGTTGTAGAGGTTCTGGGGGGTATCGATCTGGTCAAACCGTCCCTGGTTCATCACGGCGATGTGGTCGGACATCACCAGGGCTTCGGACTGGTCATGGGTGATGTAGATAAAGGTGGTTCCCACCTGGTTCTGAAGTTTTTTCAGCTCCACCTTCATCTGTTCCCGAAGCTTCAGGTCCAGAGCACCCAGGGGTTCGTCCAGAAGCAGCACCACCGGTTCCAGCACCAGACACCGGGCAATGGCCACCCTCTGTTTCTGACCGCCGGACAGCTGGTCGATCCGTTTGGGGCCGAAACCGGCAAGCCCCACACGCTCGAGAATCCGGTCCACCTTTTTACCGATCTCTTTTTTACTTTCACGGCGCCGTTCCAGGCCAAAGGCAATGTTCCCGGCCACGGTCATCATGGGAAAGAGGGCCAGATGCTGGAACACCAGGTTCACCGGCCGCTGGTTCGGGGGTACCGCCGCCATATTCCGCCCCCGGATTTCAATGGCTCCGGAACTGGGTTCGCTGAACCCGGCCACCATCCGGAGCAGGGTTGTCTTGCCGCAGCCCGAGGGCCCGAGTATCGAAAAAAAGTTCCCCCGGGGCACATCGAAGGATACGTTGTCCACTGCCGTGAACCGGTCAAACACCTTTGTCACATCCCGTACAGATAAATCGGTTTCCATAAGTCCTAAAGCCAATACGTTTGGGTTAAATCGCGGGGTTAAGTCAAGGGGTCAAAAAAGTGTGCCGGCCGCCACCGCACCGGGCGGCCGGCATCACTTGGCCTGCATTTACTTGGCGGCTTTTACCTTGTCCAGGATCATGCCTTCCACCTGTTCCAGGGCGGAGGGTACGGGAGGATACCATTTGATATTATCGATATCCGCCTGGGAAAAGCTGCGCTGGAAGTTACCCCGCACGGCAGATTCACACAGGTCCAGAGACCCCTTGGAGGCTGTGGCATACTTTTCCGCATTGGTGAATACGGCGGCATTGGCCGGCTCCATCATGAAGTTGATCCACTTGTAGGCGGCATCAATATTCTTGGCCTTGGAGGGAATGGCAAAGGTATCGATCCATCCCAGGGCGCCGCTTTTGGGGGCGACAAAATCGATATCCGCATTTTCATTGTGGAGTTTCCATCCGCCGTTGTCCCAGGCCATGGCCACATGAACTTCACCGGAGCGCATGGACTGGAGCAGCGCATCACCGTTGGCATAGTAGTTCTTGACAATACCCTTCTTGGCGATCATCTGGTCACCGATATCGGTCATGAGGGTTTTGTATGCCTTGGGATCGTTGTAAAGGGCGAAGGGGTCATTGCCCAGGGAGAAGGCCAGACCGATGAGGGTCGGACGTTTCAGCCGGTAGCTGATGCGGCCAGCATATGCATCGTTGAGCAGGTCTTTGTAATCCGCGGCTTCAGGGGCGAATTTCTTGTTGATGATCAGCCCGGAGGTGCCGTAGACATGGGGGATACCATAGCTTTTACCGTCGACCATGGTGTTCTTCTTCACCGCGTCGAGCATGGAGGCGATGACCTGGTCAGACTTCACCTTGGCATAGTCGATGGGCTGGTAGAGTTTGTACTTCTTCTGAACGGAGGCGATTCTGTCCTGGCTGGGCTGAACCAGGTCAAAGCCGGCACCACGGGTGGCCCGGAGCTTGGCAATCATCTCTTCGTTGTTTGAATAGGTGGGTTTGACGGTGATTCCGGTTTGTTTCTCGAATTTTTCAACAAGTGCTTTGGGGGCGTAGCCCTTCCAGGTTAAGAGTTCAAGGGTCTGGGCAGATGCGGCGCCGGCAAATGCCACGGCCATCAACCCGGTGATCAACAGAGTGAACAAACGAACTTTCTTCATCGGACGTCTCCTTGTCTGGGTTTATTTTCCTTCTTGTCTGACTTGCTTTACTTCTCGTTATCTATTGCGGCTGGCGCTCGGTGGAGTACCGGCATCGGTTTCACCGGCCAGGCGTTTCAACACTTGGGGAAAATCCGTGATGATCCCCTGGGCACCTGCCGCGATAAATCGTTTCATCTGACTTTCATCATTTACCGTCCAGAGATTCACCCCGATATTCTTCCGGGCCAATTCCCTGATTTTCTCGTCTTCCACCCATGTGTGCAGGGCATTGTATACGGAGAAACTCTCATCACCCCAGTCCAGGGGACGGTCTTCGGGCTCACCGATGAGGGCCTGAATCCGGAACTGCGGTGCCATTTCCATGATCTGCCTGAGCCAGCTGTGATTAAAGGAAGAGAAGATGATCTGCTCAGGCCCCATCCCCAGTTCATTCACCAGGGTCAACACCCGCTGGGGCATGGGGAAGTCCGACATGGGATCGGGCAGGTCCTTGAGTTCAAGATTTACCGCAAATCCGGCATCCCGGGTAAATACCAGGATATCCTCCAGGGAGGGCACCTTCTGTTTCCGGCACTCGGCCAATTCCGCATCGGATACGGCGCCTGCAGCGATCTGCCCGAAAGGATCCGTTTCCGTAAACCATGTCCCGGCATCCAGTTGCCGGATCTCGTCAAAGGTGAAGGTGGTAAAGGGGTCTTTACTGCGGCCGGGAAAGCATTCCCCGACATTGGTGGTCCGCTCCAGGGTGGTGTCATGGAAAAGAATCAGGACTCCGTCACCGGTGACGGCCACATCCACTTCCCAGAGGTCCGCACCGAATTCCACAGCCTTTCTGCCCGCCATTATCGTATTTTCAGGCGCGACGCTTCTGGCGCCCCGGTGGGCAATATTTGTGACCATTCACATCTCCTTATTCCGGTTCTGCCCCGGGCAAGTCACCCTCGGGCACAGAGAAAAAATGTAATCGTTTACAACAGTGTGATTCTTATCCCATAAAATCGCGGGTTGTCAAGTTCTTTTAAATGAGCATCCGGTTAATAATTATTTGAATTTCTAATATAAAAATAATACAATTATAACTTGACAAAATATTGAGATATTTAATTTTCCCTTGACACGAAACTGACCACACCGTATGTCATGTAAGCGTTTACACAACGAAAGGAAGCACGCTATGATCGAATCCAGCCGGATAGTCCGGCTCTCTCCCCGGGTCAGTCGAATCCTTCACGGGGGGATGCATATAGATTTTATTTCCACTTCAGAGGGCCTGCTCAGAATCGGCGCCATGCCGGATATTTCAAAGCTGACCGCCCACCACGGACTGGATGACACCCTGGTGGCCGTCCCTCCCTGGGAAGTCACCCAGGCGGGAGATAACTACACCGGGGAAGAGTTCGCTTTCTGGCGGGCCCAGACATTCGGTCATCCCGGACGTCGGTACATCGGCCGTCATTCACACGTGGACTGCCTCAGAAAAAAGCTGGATCTCATTTTCCCCTATTTCTTTGATGATGACCGGCTTCGCATTGTCCGAAAAGACTGGCTGGACGATTGGTTTTTACCCGAGCCGGTAGAGGAGACATACACCAACCGGGATCTTAAAATCAGATTTTCCGCAGACAATATTGAGGTATGGGACAAAGGTGACCATCTCTATAGCTGCCGGGATCTCACACCCGACACCCACCCGGACCAGGCAGTAGCAGAGACACTTGCCGGCCTGAAACGGACGACAGCTCCCGCGGACAGCCTCACCGTCACCTGTATCGGGGACGGCAACGGTTTTACAGGAAGAAGTGCCAGCCTGCTGGCCCGTTTCGGCAGACAGGCCCTGTGGATAGATCCCTGTGCCTTTCCGGCCCACAGCCTGGCGGATGCCGGGGTTCACTGGGATGACATCACCCATATCCTGATCACCCACAACCATGAAGACCATATGTCGGGCATCTCTGCCTGTCTGCGCAGGTGTGCCGCCCAAAACCGGCAGTTGACCCTG
>JAKSBB010000434.1 GCA_022361315.1 Desulfobacterales bacterium | reverse complement strand
GGGCGGCTTTATCTTTGTGACCAAAGGACTGCTGCGCTGCTGCAAGGATGAGGATGCACTGGCCGGCGTTCTGGCCCATGAAATCGGCCATGTGGAAAAGATGCACGGCCTCCAGGCCATCAAACAGTCCAGGATTACGGACGCCCTGACAACCATTGGGATGGAAGGGGCAAAACAATTCGGCCCCCAGGAACTCAACCTTCTCACCGAGACCTTTTCCGAAACCATTCAGGATATCACCAACACCCTGATTGTCAGCGGTTATTCCAGGAGCCAGGAAAGTGAAGCAGACATGGCAGCTGCGACCCTTTTGTCCAGAGTAGGTTACAACCCCCAGGGGCTGATGCACATGCTTGAGCAGATGGAAGGGCGTATCAAACCGGATGCCCTGGATTTTGCCAAAACCCATCCGTCACCCGAAGATCGCATCGCATCCCTTGAGCCGACACTCGGCCCCTATACCCCGTATACGCTGCCGCAACCCCGGATCGAAAGGTTTGTGAAACAGATCGCCTGGGTATAATGTGATGTCACAGGCGCAGCCAGATAAATGACCGAAGTAAAGAAAGAAAATAAAAGGCCCGGTAAAGCCCTGAGAGGGGCTTTGCTGGGCCTTTTTGCCCTTTGTGTGGCCTTGGTTTTTCATAACATGGGCTGGCTGACCACTCTGGAAAATAAATCCTGGGATCTGCGGGCCAAAATCGGCAGGATCCGGGAAAGGCCTCGGAGGAGGTTGTTCTCATCCTGCTGGACCAGAACAGCCTGGACTGGGCCGCAGAGAACCTTGGTCTAAGCTGGCCCTGGCCCAGAGAGATTTACGGGGCTGTGGCATCCTTCTGCCGGCGTACCGGTGTCCGCAGCCTGGGATTTGACGTTATCTACTCCGAGCCTTCCGCCTACGGTGTGGCTGATGATACCTCTTTCGGTAATGAACTGGCCCGATCCGGCAACGTGGCAAATGCAGCTGTGTTGGGGATAAAATCCGGGCAGGTGAAGGCCTGGCCATCCCGTCTTGACGACCAGCGCTTCAAACTGGAAGGAATGGATATTCTGCCGTCTGTAAAACCTGGAGAAGCAAAGGTCTTCACCGGTGTCACTCTGCCGGTTCCCGAGGTGGCGGAATCCTCTGCCGTTCTTTGCAACGTCAACCTTGCCCCGGACCCTGACGGTATTTACCGGAAAGTCCCCCTGTTCACACGTTTTCGGGATCAGGCCTTGCCGAGCTTAGGGCTGGGCCTCTATCTTGCGGCGCATCCCGGGGTGGAAGCCGGTCTTTTCAAGAACGGGGCACAGGCGGGGATGAGGATTAACGGACTGAGTGTTCCGATGGATGAGCAGGGCGGTGCCGTTCTGAACTATAGAGGGCCTTCAGGGACCCATGCCGTTTATTCCGCCGCCTGGGTGATCCAGTCGGAGCTTCAGGCCAGGGAAGGTGCATCGCTGCCGGAAGAAACAATGCAGGCGTTCAGGGATAAATATGTATTTTTCGGCTTTTCAGCCCCAGGCTTGTTTGATATCCATTCCACCCCGGTGGACAGTCAGTTTCCCGGGGTGGAAATCCACGCCACCCTGCTGGATAACCTGTTGTCCGGTGATTTTATCCGTGAAACCCCGTTCCGGGTGACCCTGGTTTTTTCTATCATTCTCGTGCTTTGCTGCGGTGGGCTTACCGCACTTTACACCCGTGCCTTACCTATGTTTTCCCTGATTTCATTGTTTATGTTCCTCCCGGTGGGCGCGGGTTTTGCCGCCTATGCCGGTGGTGTCTGGCTGCCGGTGGCCCTACCTCTAGCCGCCGTGGTGGTTACCATTGCCCTGGCACTCATCGTTAATTATGCCACCGAGGGCCGGCAGCGCAGGTTTATCAAAAATGCCTTTCATCATTATTTGAGCCCCCACGTAATTGATCAGATTTTAATGGACCCGGACCGCCTGAGCCTAGGCGGAGAGCGCAGAACCCTTTCTATTTTCTTTTCAGATCTGGAATCCTTTACCACCGTATCCAAAAGCATGGAGCCGGAGGCGCTGACCCGGTTTCTCAACCGATACCTCACCGCCATGACCGATATCATCCACAGACACGGCGGCACCATCGACAAGTACGAGGGGGATGCCATCATCGCTTTCTGGAATGCCCCCCTGGATACCCCGGACCACGCAGAAAAGGCTGTCCGGACCGCCCTGGACTGCCAGGCCAAACTGGCCGAGATGCGGCCGGAATTAAAAATACAAACCGGGCATGAGGTCCGGATGCGGATCGGTATCAACACGGGAACCGCCGTAGTAGGGAACCTGGGTTCAGCCACCCGGTTTGATTACACCATGATCGGGGATGCCGTGAATCTGGCGGCCCGCCTTGAATCGGCCAACAAAGAGTTCGGCACCTATACCATGGTTTCCCGGGCAACCCGTGATGTCGCAGGGGAGGCCGCGGTTTACAGGCCATTGGGCCGGATTCGAGTTAAGGGTAAGAAAAAATCCGTTCCTGTTTTTGAGCCCATGGGCAAGGAGGTGGCTGCACCAAAAATGGCAATGATTTCCGGGTTTGAAGAGGGATTGAGACTTTACAGGGCCGGCCGGTTCAGGGACGCCGGTGAGGTGTTTTCAAAAGTTGCGGATACAGACCCTGCCGCCCGGGTGTATGCCGACACCTGCAGGAGATTTGCCGAATCT
>JAKSBB010001198.1 GCA_022361315.1 Desulfobacterales bacterium | reverse complement strand
GATGGCGGCCCATGAATAGGTTTCTCCATATGGGCTGCTTCTCTCCCAGGGCGCGGTCCTGGTGGACGCTTTCAATGCCCGAATCCCTGGCACCGGCAACAGAAAATCTCTTAATGTCTACGGCAGTGCCACGGATGGATATCTGCCCCTCATCCGCCGGAATCACCCCTGAGATGATCTTCATCAGGGTGGATTTCCCGGCCCCGTTATCGCCGAGAAGTCCGAGGACCTCTCCGGGATACAGGGAAAGGCTGATATCCTCTAATGCGGTGACACCGCCGAAGGATTTGCAGATGCCGTTAAGTTCAAGAACCGGGGTCACTTTGGTCTACCTCAGTCCTTTTTTAGCCAGTGGTTCGATCAAGGACAGGTTTTTGCTGTCGATGAATCCGCCGCCAGTGTCAATGTTCAGACCTGAAAATCCGTACTTCTCAGTTAGGGCGATCTGAAGGACGCTGAAATATCCCAGCAGGAAGGGCTGGGCATCCCCCACCAGATCCACGTAGCCGTCCCGGATGGCAGTGGCTGTGGCTGGCGAAAGGCTGAACCCCGCCACATTGACCTGATCCGGTGAGGCACCGGCGGCTTTTAGAAAGTTCCCCATCTGGGCCGTAAGCGCGCCATGGTCAACGATCATCAACTTGCAATCCGGATGGGCCGCAAGGTAACCGGTGAGAATCGGGGTACCCAGGGAGGGATCTTTGTCAATCTCCGGGGAAATTTCGAGATAATCCACGGTGACACCGGCTTTTTCAAGCTCCTCAATGATGCCGACAGCTCTGCGGCCCCGGGGGGGAAGACGCTTGAGACCCCATACAAAGCCCCGGTCTCCGGAAGACAGGCCGAAGCGTTGCAGGGCTTCGGCAGCCATCATTTTTCCCTGGATGTAATTGTTCGGACCGATATAGCCGAAGCCCTGGGACTGGTATTTGGTGAAGCTTTCGGGCAGGGGAGTATCCACACAGGTCACTCGGATGCCCAGGTCCCGGGCCTCATCAATGAAGGGCCCGAAGGCATCGTCGCCCGGATGGCCCATGACCACAATGCCGTCCGGTGATGCGGCCAGGGCCTTTTTGAAATTGGCGATCATCTTGTCGGACTGCCAGTCGGAGTAGACAAAGGTGATATCTGCTCCCACATCGTTGGCCGCAGCCTTAGCACCGTTATAGACGATGGTGTTGTAGGTACCGCCCACAGGGCCGCCGGTGTCAAACCATATTTTAATGCCGTTGCCGGTCCGGTCTGCTGCATAGGACACGCCGGCAGTAAGTAGCAGGGTAATAAGGATTAACATTGCTTTTTTCATCTGAAATTCTCCTTACATCGTAAACGTTAAGCCCCCACGCAACTGCGGAGGGACGCAGATTTAATATTCAGTTCGGTTAAATCATCTCAAGAAATGCTTCTATCCTTACCCTGAGCTGTTCGGTATCGGACTCCGCATAATCAGTTTCAATGTGAAGATAGGGCAGGCCGTGCTGTTCGGTGACAAAATCCCGGATGGTACTGGCTTCAATGTTATAGGTATGGCAGGCCTGCCAGGTCAGGTCCACAACCCCGTCCACGGAAAAATCCGTGAGCATGCGGTCCAGAAGTTCCATACGTCCCGGGTTAGGGCTCATGACCGAACAGGGGATGGAAAGATACTGGCGGGCCAGTGCTTCGATGGGTTCCATGGACTCATCCACCTGAAAGGTGTTTTTGTATCCCGAGCAGTTTTCAAAGGCAACGACGGAGGCGCCGGATTTCTCAATGATTTTGACAACCTTGTCAGACCCCAGGCCGATGGGAACACCGGTGAGAAGAATTCTCGGGGTTGTCGATGTAAACGGACTGACCTTATCACGGGTCATTGCCTCGCAGGCTTCTGCAATCTCATTCATCAGGGCAATGCCTTTTTCCTTGTCTGCGAAAAAGCCTGATTTAAACAGAATTTCCAGAAGTTCCATGCCGGTCAGCGGTGAGGGAACGGACCGGGTAACATCCATGAGGCGGGTTTTGGCCGCACGTTCCCGGTTCATCAGGCGGATGGCGCCACGGAGTTTTTCCTCGGTGATATTCCGGCCTGTCACCTGTTCCAGGCGGGTTTTCAGCTCCTGAATCTCTCCGATCCAGCTGTCCATGAATTTTTCTTCGGCCTGCTGGGGAAGCTGCAGCACATGAACCGGTTTGAAATCCGCCATCAGCTCGAACATTTTTTTCTTACCATCACAGGTGGTGTCGGCAACGATCAGATCGGAAAACCTGAAAAAGGGACAGGTGTCGGAAACCCCGAATCCAAAACTGCTTTTAATAAGAGGGCACAGGTTCCGTGGCAATATTTCCTCTGCCGCTTCAATGGGGTCCTGGCGGGTGCCGCAGAGCGGCAGGGGGACACTATCGGCCGCCACAGCCAGTTCTGTGGGGGCAAAGAGACAGTAGAAGCCGATGGCATTGTCCCCTGATGCCTTGCGGGCTTCGATATCCATGACATTCTGTTCGGTGATCTGCTGGAGTTTTTTCAACAATTCGTCTTTCACAAGTAGTCCTTTCCTTTGACGTATATATGAATGTAGATAAACGGTTTCAGGGGGTGGTGATTGCAGTTGCATTTTCTGCGGCAAGCAATGCGGCACCGATGGCACCGTTCATTTCTGGGGAGTGGGATATATGAATTTCTCTGTTGCTTCGTTTGCCCAGAAGTGCCGCAATACAGGGATTATTGGCCACACCGCCGGTGAATACCACGGGGCCTGCCGGTGAGACACGGTTCAGCATGGATACGGCACGTTTTACCACGGAGAGGTGCAGGCCACGGGCGATGTCTACCGTGTTCTCCCCCCGGGCCACCAAAGAGGTGACTTCTGTTTCCGCGAACACCGTACACATGCTGGATATCTTGAGTTCGTTTTTCGTGGTCAGGGCGGCCTGTCCGAATTCGGAAATCTTATAGCCGAGTTGGGCAGCCATGATTTCAAGGAATTTGCCCGTTCCTGCGGCGCACCGGTCGTTCATCTCAAAACGGGTTACTTTTCCGGTGTGGTTGAGACGGATCACCTTCACGTCCTGTCCGCCGATATCCAGGATGGTTGAGGCCCCCGGAAAAAAATGGCGTGCACCCCTGGCATGGGCCTTGATCTCGGTGACCGTGGGACAGTTGAATTCAATTTCAAAAAGGGTGCGGCCGTACCCGGTGGCAAGTATCGTGTCCAGCTTCAGATCCCTGACAAGACTTTTGGCCCGGTCCAGGGGATCCACCCCCGTATCTGTCTTCAGGGTTTCTACCAGTTTACGGTTTTCAAAGACTGCACATTCAATGGAGCGTGAACCGATATCAATACCGGCAGTAATCATAAACGTCCTCCGGAAAAGTTAGGCCATGCCGGCAGGCCGGCACCGCACGGTAATAAAAACTCTCCCTTCATACGGCAGCCCGGAGGGTTAAATCAAATTGGTAGTTTGTATGGGATTGTGGAGGTTCTATCAGGGATTTCTATGGGGGATATTTCCGACCCCCTTTGCCGTTGCGGATTTATCTTTTGCAATGTACCGGTATTTCTTGTATTCTTTTACCTACCGCAGAACGCATTTCACCGAACAGGAAAAATACGACAGTATAAAAACGACGGGATAAATACGAAATGATCGTAAAATGGAACAAAACAGACGCCATTGACGAATTAGGCGCATTGATTGCAGATGTGTCGGCGATCCCCGGGGTTAAAAGCCTATTTGTGCTCAGTTGTGAGAAAAACGGATACTCCGAGAAAGCCGTCAACCGCCTTCTTGCCGCAGTGGAACTTCCCATATTCGGCGGCATATTTCCCGCAGTGATCGCGGGGAAACGGCTTCTGGAACGGGGAAATCTTGTTTTCGGACTGGGAGAAACCGTGTCACCCGTAATGGTGCCGGAACTTGGAAAACAGCGGGTGGATTATGAATCCCTTCTGGATGAACTGATTCCCCATATTAATCCGGGGAATACTGTGGTCGTGTTTGTGGACGGGTTTTCCAAACAGATCAATGCCTTTATCGAGAGCCTGTTCACAGTGTTCGGACTTGAGGTCAATTATGTGGGGGGCGGTGCCGGATCCCTGAGCATGGTACAGCGTCCCTGCCTGTTCACCAACGCGGGGATCGTTAAAGATGCGGCATTATTGGTGCCCATGGGGGTGCGCAGCGGCATTGGTGTCAGCCACGGATGGGAGACCCTGCAGGGGCCTTTCCGGGTCACAGGAGCGGACCAGAACACCATCTCGACCCTGGACTGGCGGCCGGCCTTTGAGGTCTACCATGAGATCCTGAGCGATCACTTCGGTTCGTCTCCATTTATACATCGTGAGTTCTATGACGTTGCCAAAGGCTTTCCCTTCGGTATTGCCCGCATGGGCAGTGAGCAGATCGTCAGGGATCCCATTTCAACGGATGAGAACGGGGGGCTGATCTGTGTGGGGGAGGTGCCGGAAGGGGCCTTCGTTTCGGTGTTGAGAGGAAATGAGACCTCCCTTATTACTGCGGCAGGCCGCGCACTTGAAATGGGACAGGCGGCCCTTCCCAATGACTGCAGCACGGGGGTTCATCTGGTGGTGGATTGCATCTCCCGGGTTTTGTTTTTAGATGACCGGTTTCATTTGGAACTGGAAGCCCTGGGTGACGGTAAGACACCTGTATTCGGTGCCTGTACCCTTGGAGAGATCGCAAACAGCGGGCAGGAGTTTATTGAATTTTACAACAAGACCTGTGTGGTAGCGGTGATTGAAGACATATGGAATCAAAACTGATCCAGTTTCAGGTCTTTTACGAAATTGCCATGACCATCGGCAACAGTCTTGACCTGCATCAAATGCTCAGGTCGGCGCTGGTGGTTTATCTGAGAAAACTGTCCTGCGCCAGTGGTGTTATCATGAAGCTGGCCCAACCGGATCCCTGCACTGCCGGGTTTGCCCCCGAATTATCTATTCCCAGAACAGCCGCAGCCCAGCCGGTGCTGCGAAAGGTCATCCATGCCCTGCCGGATAATTTGTCTCCGGACGGATTAGAGGACTTCAGAAAAACGCTGCCCCTGTATACCCTTTCCGACGAAGGTCCGGGCGTTTATACCATGGATCTGCCCGGTTTCGGATTGCTGCTTCTTGCCAAAGGAGGCCCGCAGTTCGACATGACCACACTTCAATCCCTGGACCAGCTGAATAGAAAGCTGGCCGGGGCCTGTGTGGCCTGCCAGCAGAAGACGCGGATAGAGATGATCAATGACAAGCTTTCCAGGGAGATCGGTGTACGCCGTCGAACTGAAAACAAGCTCATGCAGCTTGCCGGTGAGCTTGAGCAACGGGTGGCTGAGCGGACGGAATCTCTCAATGCCCTCAACGAAGAGCTGATGAAAAAGATAGCAGAGATTGAAGCCAAAGAAGTTTCTCTTAAAGAGAGCGAAGAACGCTATCGTTCTTTATTGCAGGCCACGCCGGACCCGGTGGTTGTGTATGATAAGGACGGACGGGTTCTATTTGTGAATCCGGCATTTACGCGTGTGTTTGGGTGGCGGTTCGGGGAAATCCGCGGCAAACTTCTGAACTTCGTACCGGAGGACAGGTTGGAAGAGACCCATCGTCTTCGACAGAAAGTGCTCAGTGAAGGGGGATGCGTGGGAATCGAATCCCGGCGCCTTACCAAGAAGGGGGATGTCCTTGACGTCAGTATTTCCGGGGCAACTTATCAGGGGCCTTCCGGAGACGTGTTGGGGGTGATTGTCAACCTGAGGGATATCACGGAGATGAAGCAGGCTCAGGATATGATGATCCAGGCGGAAAAGATGGTCTCCCTGGGTGGTCTGGCCGCCGGAATGGCCCATGAGATCAACAATCCTTTATCAGGGATTCTCCAAAGTGCCCAGGTTATTGAAAACCGGTTAAAAGGTGATCTGCCGGCAAATCGTAAAGTCGCTGATGCCTGCGGTGTGGCGCTTGAGGATATGGCGGATTACATGGATCGCCGAGGGATTTTCAAATTGTCTTCGCATATCCGCAGATCCGGAAGGCAGGCGGCCCAGATCGTTGATGACATGCTCAGTTTCAGCCGGAAGGAGTCCACAAGCTATCAGCCGTCGGATGTGAATCAGATCATTGATGACGCGTTGATGATGGCAGATCATGACTATGACCTGAAAAAGAGCTATGACTTTTCAAGGATCAAAATATTCAAATCCTATGATATGGCATTGCCTCAAATCCCCTGTATCCCGAATCAGATCCAGCAGGTGGTCTTCAACCTGTTGAAGAATGCAGCCCAGGCCATGGTGGAAGATGCCGATGCGGAAAAAATACCCATGATTCAACTGGCAACTTATGCCGGTGAGGGAGGTGTTTGCATTGAGATGTCTGACAATGGTCCCGGTATGGATGACCAGGTCCGTCAGCGGCTGTTTGAACCCTTTTTCACCACCAAAGGCGTAGGGAAGGGAACAGGTCTGGGCCTCTCCGTTTCCTACTTTATCATCACCGAACGCCATGGGGGAAAGATGCAGGTTTCATCCACCCGGGGCCGGGGCAGCCGGTTTTCCATTGAGCTCCCCGTTTCTCGTTAGCTTCGTCTCAAGCCGGGTTGCACTTGCAGGGTCGCACTTGAGTTGACATCCCCCGGTAAAGCCCGTAGACTTGTGCAAAATGACCCCTAACCCTGACGGAGCCCATGAAACCGAGACCCCGCAAAGTCCTCAGTGAAGAAAAATACGCCAAATATGCTCAGATTCTGGAAAAGACCAAGTGGGCCAGTGATTTTTCCTGGCACCAGATTAAGCGGATCTGCTTATATATTGATCCGGTGATGGCAAAACCCGGGGCCATCGTGTTCCGGGAGGGGGATACGGATAGAAGCCTTGGTATCATCGTTAAAGGGGCCATTGATATTATCAAAAAAAAGACGCGGCTCACCACGCTGACCAGTTCACAAACCTTCGGGGAAATGTCGTTGATTGACGGTGAGCCCAGATCTGCCACGGGTGTTGCCGTTAAGGAAACCGTGATTTTCTTCATGCGGGAGGAGCATTTGATCCAGCTCACCGAAGATGATCCGGTACTTGGTGTACAGCTGATGTGGAAGATCTCGAAATTGATCAGCCCGCGGCTGCGCCATACCACGGGGCTTCTGGTGGATTATATG
>JAKSBB010001096.1 GCA_022361315.1 Desulfobacterales bacterium | reverse complement strand
TGCTCTTCCGATCTGGGAGCTAGCGCGGAGGTTCTGAGGTGTTGAGGTTCTCGTATCCCAGGTGATCCCTTGGCTATTCAGTGGATATCCGATGACAGGCTTGATCCCGATTCCGGGAGATACCCCACGTTGACCTGTTCCCCGTTTTCCACAATACGGTGGCCCACAACAACGACGTTTTCACCGGCTGCAAGCCCCTGGGCCACCAGAATCCTCCAGCCGTCCTGGAAACCGGTTTCCACCGGCCGGAACGCAACCCGGCCATCGTTCTCCACAAATACGCCCGTTTCCTTATTCCGGGTTACCAATGAATAAATGGGCACGGCAAGACCTTCGGGGTTACGGTTTTTGACGATGGTCACCCGTGCAAACATATCCGGTAAAATCTGATAGTCCGGGTTCTCCACCCGGATCTCAAGGTTGTACAGCCGTGCCAGGGAATCAGAGGTCTTATACAAATAATGATACTTGCCTGTCACCCGTCTGTCGTCAAGCGCGTCGAACCGCAGATCAAACTCGGACAGCCGCCGTACCGCAGCCACATCCGATTCCGGAATGCCCACCTCTACCTTGAGCCGGTCCAGTTCCAAAATGGACACCACCGGATCACCTGCATCCAGAAAATTACCATATTCAATAAAGGTACGGTCCACCACTCCGTCCATGGGAGACCGGATGGTGCACCGCGCAAGGTTCAGTTTTGCCTGATCCACCGCAGCACGGGTGGTTTTGACCTGGGAGCTGGCATCATCCAGCTGGGACTGGGTCACGAACTGCTTCTTTGACAGGGCCTTATACCGCTTCTCATGAACTTTTGCCGTATCGTGTTGTGCCTGGGCAGAGGCCAGGTTATTTTTATAATCCCGTTGATCAATGACGGCCAGAATGTCTCCCTTTTTCACCCGGGTACCTTCCTCCACCCGCTTGCTGATGATCTTTCCCTTTACCTCTGCCACCACATTCAGGGAGATCCAGGGTTTTACCACCCCCGGCAGACTGATCCGCTCCATCACCAGATCCGGTGCCATTTCCATGGTCACCACATTGGCCAGTGCCCGGGTTTCCTTTATCCCAAGCGCCTGCTGCCGCTCAAGATCCGCCTTCTGGGCATTGATCTTCCCGAAAAGCGGGATCACCACCAGGGCAATAATCACCATGGTCACGGCAAAGGGAATCCCCTGCCAGATCATGCGGAGAATCATTCTGGGAACACTTCTTTTTTTCCTGATTTCATTGCTGGGACTGTCTTCCATCACCTTAACACCCTCGAATTATTTGATCCCCGAATTATTTGATCAAGATATCCAACACTAACTCCGATTCCCCCTGTTTCAAGGCCCCGGCCTGAAAGCCCAGCAGAAAAACGGAAAATAATTGCTGAATCCCCGTTCAAAAAATAAACGCCTGAATATTTTGTAGATCCAGATCTATACCACCCACGGGTTAAAGTATAGGGACAAATTGTAAAAAATTGTTTGCTTTCCCCCAATATGTATTCTTGAAAGGGATTTCCCGATCAGATATACATATCTTGGCTAACTTCTTATCAAAAACACTAAAAACAAAACTATAGTCCACATCCATGTCCGTATTCGAATACAAGGCACTGAACGCAAAAGGCAAAAAAAAATCCGGCATCCTTGATGCGGATTCCGAATCTGCAGCCCGGCAGAAGCTTCGGGCGCAGTCCCTTTTTCCCGTATCACTGATCCGACTGGGCAGCGAAAAAGCCATAGGGGCCGGCAGCACTACGAATAAAACGATAGCCCTGCCGGGTTTATTCACCCGGATCAAACCCGCTGAAATCGCCATGGTGACCCGCCTTCTGGCCACCCTGCTGTCAGCAGGCTTCCCCCTGGTTAAAGCCGTAGCTGCCGTGGCGGACCAGACCCGTTCCGGTTCTCTCCACCGGGTGCTGTCCCGGGTCAAGGACAACATTGAAAAGGGCAGCAGCTTTGCCGAGGCATTGGGCCGGCATCCCGAGGTATTCTCCTCGGTGTGCGTTAATATGGTGGCGGCCGGGGAATCTTCAGGTACCCTGGAAATCGTTCTGGACCGCCTGGCAGATTTTTCGGAAAAGCGGGAGGAGACCCAGAAAAGAATCGCCGCCTCCCTGGCCTATCCCCTGATCATGGCCATGATCGGCTTCCTGGTGCTGGTCATCCTCATGACCTACATCGTTCCCGGTATTGTGGGAATCTTCACCGACCTGAACCAGACCCTGCCCACCCCCACCCGCATTCTCATCGCCGTAAGCGATTTTTTCACGGCCTGGTGGTGGGCCGTCCTTCTCCTGCCCTTCCTGGCCACCGGACTGGTCTACGCCGTCCGCAGGACACCCAAAGGCCTTCTGGTCACGGACCGTATTATGGTCTCCCTTCCCATTGCCGGCAACCTGGTGCGGAAACTGGCCGCGGCCCGGTTCTCTCGCACCCTGGGCTCACTCCTGGAAAACGGCGTCCCCATGCTCACCGCTCTGAAGATCACCCGGAATGTGGCGGGCAATAAAGTGATCTCGAATCTGATCCGGGATGCGGCCGACCAGGTGGAAAAAGGAGGAGAGCTTGGGCAGGCCCTGTCCGGCACCCGATATTTCCCGGGCTTGGCCGTCCAGATGATCCGGGTGGGGGAAAAAAGCGGGGAGATGGAAAAGATGCTGGAGAAATCCGCCGATCTCTACGAAAAGGATGTCCACACCGCCGTCACCGCCGCCACGGCCCTGATCGAACCCCTGATCATCCTGATGATGGGACTTGTGGTGGGACTGATTATCATGGCGGTCTGCCTGCCTATTGTGGAGATGAATCAGTTGATTGTTTAGTCTGCAACAGGTGAGATTATCGCTGGTTTATTAGACGTCATCTCCGGGATCAATCTGTTTCAATGTGTCCTTTAGTATCTGGAGACGCTGCCGGTCCTCCGGTCTGCTGGACACTTCCTTCAGCTCGATCAGGGTTTCAAGATCCAGAACATGAAGCCTGAAACCGTGGAAATCAATTTCAACGACATGGTGAATCAGCTCTTCATAGCCAAGCCCCTTCTCTATGGCCCCGAGGATATCCATAGGGCCGAAACGTGTGGATAAAAGGATATGACCGG
>JAKSBB010001044.1 GCA_022361315.1 Desulfobacterales bacterium | reverse complement strand
GCCTCGTCCATGCCGATGCCTGTGTCCCGAATGGTGATCTCCACATAGGCTCCCGGTGAGACCTGGAAGGGAAAGCGATGGTCCTCGGGAATCTCGATTCGGCGGGTGATGACGGTAAGCGTGCCGGCATCCACCATGGCCTGGGAGGCGTTGGTGAGAATGTTGAGGAACACCTGCTCCATCTGGGAATTGTCGCCGTCCACGGAAAGGGTGGCCGGAGAGAAAGCGGTGTCTACCCGGATATCTTTCCGGGTGGGTTTGATGATTTCCAGGGCCATGGACAGCACCTGGTTGATATCCAGGGTGGTAATCTGGTATTTACCGCCCCTGGCAAAGCCCAACAGGCGGCTGGTAAGGTCCGCCGCCGTGTCCACCAGCCGTTTGACCTGGCTGATATGGCCTTCAAGGCGGTCCGGGGTGTCAATACTGATGCGCATCAGTGACAAATGGCCCTGGATACCCATGAGCAGGTTATTGAAGTCGTGGGAAATCCGGCCGGCAAGGGTGCCGATGGCTTCCATTTTGTGGGCCTGTTGATCCTGGGTGGCCCGGGAGTTGATGTCGGTAATATCCGACACCATGACCAGGATACCCCGGTCCGGTTCCGCAGGGTCCAGATAGGTGGCCCGCAGCCGGCTGTCAAAGGCGGTGCCGTCCCGTTTGGAAAGGCGGGTGTCGATGACTGCGGTGCCCGGCCCTTTGATGTCCGACCCCAGTTTGTCCCCCACCCGGTCGTACTCCCTGTCCGTGGGGTAGAGAATCCGGGCATTTTGACCGGTGAGGCTTCCGTCGGGATGGCCGGTGATTTCATAAAAGCGGGGGTTGGCCCAGAGGATATACCTGTTTTTGGTGATACAGATGCCCACCGGAGAGCGGGATAGAATGGCAGTCATTTCCCGGTGCGAAATGTTTTCGGATAATTCAGGCTCATCCCCTCGATTGTTCTGATTTGCCTCTGCCATAACCCCGCACCAGCCTCTCCAAACGGAAATTGACGAATGATAAATTTGTCTGGTAAGTATAGCAGACTTTTTAACCCAAGGCCCGACAAAAATGAGATTCTCAAATAGAATATCCAGTTTTTTTCCCTATTTCCCCGCAATTGTCAGCGGGGGCCTGCTCACGGCTGCTTTCCCCAATACCGGCTTGTACCTTGGGGCCTTTTTGGCCCTTGTCCCCTTGTGGGTTTCCCTGGGAGGGCTGACATGCCGCCAGGCTTTTGGGGCCGGAACCGCAGCCGGTCTTGCCCATTATCTGACCCTGATTTATTGGATCATACCGACCCTGACCATATACGGAAAACTCCATATGATCCTGGCCCTGGCCTGCCTGGTGCTTCTCTCGTTATACCTTGCCCTGTACCTGGGTATGTTTGCCTTTATGTTGAAGCAGCCCGGGCTGCCTCCCTGGCTGACACCGCTGTGGGGGGGCATCGTATGGGTGGGGCTGGAATTTATCCGGACCCATGCCCTGACCGGGTTTCCCTGGGGGGTATTGGGATACAGTCAGTTTTCAAACTCCTTGCTGGTTCAGACGGCAGATGTGGGTGGGGTACTGGGTATTTCTTTTGTGCTTGTGACCTGCAACGGCATACTGGCATTGCTATGGAATCGTTTCCGGCAACCGGCGGGAGAGGGCTACCGGATAAATTGGGTATTGCCCTGTACATACGGTCTTTTGATTCTGGCGGCAGCCTTTGGTTATGGTCACTTCCGTCTGAAAACCGTTGATACCTGGATTGCGGAGGCCCCGAAACCAGTCATTTCCGTCATTCAGGGCAACATCGAACAGGATAAGAAATGGGACAAGTCCTTTAAAGATTTCACCGTGGACCGGTACCGGCAATTGTCCCTGACATCGGACCCCAGCACACTCGTGGTCTGGCCGGAAACCGCCGTTCCCTTTTATTACGGGAGGGATGCGGTGTACTCCATGGCCGTGGATGATGTGGTGCGTGAGAAGGAGGCACACTTCCTCATCGGCAGCCCGGCCGCAGAGGTGGGTAAGGAGATTATCCGGTATTATAACCGGGCTTATATGCTGAACCCGAAAGGACTTGTCACCGCAAGTTATGACAAAACCCACCTGGTGCCCTTCGGTGAATATGTACCCCTGCAGGATCTCTTGTTTTTCATCGAAAAGCTCACGGCGGAGGCCGGTAATTTTTCCAGGGGGAAAAGTTTTGGAAAACCCCTGCCGTTCAGGGAACACAAAACCGGTGTCCTGATCTGCTTTGAAATCCTGTTTCCGGATATCGCCCGGGCCTTTGTGGCCAACGGGGCCGATATCCTTACCACCATCACCAACGACGCCTGGTTCGGCAGAACTTCGGCACCGGCCCAGCACTTCAGCATTGCCGTACTCCGGGCGGTGGAAAACCGGCGGTCGGTGGTCCGTGCCGCCAATACAGGTATTTCAGGGTTTATTGATCCTGCAGGCAGGATAACAGCAACAACCGGTCTGTTCGACACCACATCGCTTTCTGCGGCGGTACCCGCCCTGACCCGCTCCACCTTTTACAGCCGTT
>JAKSBB010001151.1 GCA_022361315.1 Desulfobacterales bacterium | reverse complement strand
TGTGGCTGTTGTGGGCGGTGGGGCTGTCGGTGTTGAAACTGCGCTCTTTCTGGCCGAAGAGGGCACCATGCCGGCAGACACCCTGAAGTTCCTGCTGGTGAACAAGGCCGAATCCCCGGAAGCCCTTTATGAGATGGCCACCCAGGGCAGCAAAAAGATCAGCCTCATTGAGATGACCGATAAGATTGGCAAGGATATCGGCAAATCCACCAAGTGGGGCATGATGCAGGATATGGGCAGATTTGGCGTGGGAAAGTATCACTGCCGGCAAGGTCGTCAGGATTACCGAGGATGGCCTGGAGATTGAACGGGACGAGGATGTGGTGGCCATGTCTGCCGATACGGTTGTCATTGCGGCCGGTTCATCCGCTTACAATCCCCTGGAATCCATTGTTAAGGAAATGGGGATCACCTACCGGGTGATCGGGGATGCCTCCCAGGTGGCGATGGCCTTTGACGCGGTTCACGCCGGATATCAGGCTGCCATCGAGATTTAAATAATGCCTATTTAGATGATGATTCCCGGGCCGGCTGTTACAGGGGCCGGCCCGGTTTAAAAGGCAACTCCAGATCGAAAAGGGCTGCCACCCGGTCGGTATAGGCGGGGATGGTCTGCGCCTTCAGTATTTTTTTTAGGGGTTTTTTGCTCCCCTCAAAGGAGGGACCCAGATAGCCCCAAAATCCTTTCATGCGTCCCAGGAGATGGCCGGGGCCGGAAAATACTTCCCCGTAGCTGCCGAAAAGGTCGTCGTGAAAGTTCCGGAGCCGTTCCATACGCTTGGCATGATTCGTACGAGTGGCATGATCCCCTGCATCCTGCCCCCGTATTTCTTCTGCCAGAAAGGGGTTGGCCAGCAATCCGCGGCCGATCATGATACGGGTGATATGGGGGAACCGTTCCCGCACCCGGTTGTAGGAAGTGATGTCCACAATGTCACCATTATATACAAAGGAATGGCGACTGGCCGCCTGGGCACGGTCAAAGGCGTCCAGGTCTGAGGTCCCGGTGTACATCTGCTCTCCGGTTCTGGGGTGCAGGATGATTTCATCCACCTTGTGGCGGTCAAAGACCTCAAGCAGGTTGGTGATCTCGTTTTTGTTTCGTCTGCCCAGCCGGATCTTAACGCTCAGGGAGGGTTTCATTCCCGGAATGATCTTTGTGAGCAGGGCGTCTATTTTTTCTGGATAGAGGAGGAGGCCCGATCCTCTTTGTTTTTTAGCGATCTTGGAATGGGGGCAACCCAGGTTCCAGTTCACCTGCTTGTGGCCCATGTCGAAAAGGTGATCGGCCAGGAAGATGAAGTCTTCGGCCACGTTGCCCATGATCTGGGGAACCACGAAAAGTTCCGGGTTGAACTCCGGGGCCACATCCTTCAGGCGGGAGGGTTTCATCCGCTTATCTCCCATGGTGGAGATAAATGGGGCCATGGCCTCATCAAGACCGGCAAAATGCCGGGCCCATGCCGCCCGGAAAACAACATCGGTATATCCCTGGAGGGGGGCCATAATTAAGGTGACGCGGGGTGCTGTCATGGGTGTTGTCCTATCCCTAATGCCTTAGGTCGTGGTGCCTTGGGATACTGCTGTGTAAATATTTTTTTTGACAAACCCAAGGACGATCCATTATAGAATCAGTATTTTTTTGGACCAGCATATACATAACATCAATTCGGATTGCAAGGAGTGTTTTACGGTATGAAAGAACTCTACAGAGACGTCATCCAGATCAATCAGATGCCGGACAACTCGGAAAAGGAAGCAAAGGCAACGTCGTTTTTCGAAAAATTGAATGCCATGACACTCCCCTCTCACTTCAACTGGGCCAAAGAAATATTTGAAGATATCCATGTGGCGGAGACCCCGGACAAGACCGCTCTGGTTTATTATGATATACATTCCAAGGCGCGTCAGGCGTTTACGTATCTTGAGATGTCTCAAAAGGCCAACCGTCTGATCAACCTTCTGTCCGCCCAGGGCGTGGGGCACGGGGATAACATGTACATGATGACCCCCATCTGCCCGGAAATCTGGTTTTCCAGCTTGGCCTGCATCAAGGCCGGGATTGTGGCGGTACCCACCGCCACCACCATGACGGCCCGGGAACTGGAGTACCGGTTCGAAACCTATAAACCCGACGTCATACTGGCGGATGCGTCTTCCTGCGAGGTACTGGAAAATGCCATTGAAGAAACCGGTATCACCCCCCGGGTAAAACTGGTTATCGGGGAACGGGAAGGCTGGACCTCATTCAACGCCATTGAGGCCGAGGCGGACGAAGCCCCGGCCGCAGATACCGCATCAGATGAGATTCTGTTCTGTTTTTTCACATCCGGCACCACCGGTCTCCCCAAACGGGTGGGGCACACCGCGGCCTCTTACCCCATCGGCCATCTGTCTACCACGGTTATGATCGGGGTACAGCCCGATGACGTGCACCATAACCTGAGTGCCCCGGGGTGGGCCAAGTGGTCATGGTCCTCATTTTTTGTGCCGTTTAACGTGGGCGCCACCCTGACCGGCTTCCGGTTTGACGCCCTGGACGGTGACGCATATCTGGGCGCCATCGCGGCCAACAAAGTGTCCACCTTCTGCGGACCGCCCACCGCCTGGCGGATGTTTGTGAATATGGATCTTTCCGGCTATGATCTCTCCGCCCTGCGGCAGTCCATCTCCGCCGGTGAACCTTTGAATCCGGAAGTTATTACCCAGTGGAAGGCCCATACCGGAACTGAAATCCGGGATTTTTACGGTCAGACCGAATGCACCGCCATGATCGGCAATTTCCCCTGGATGGCCGGGAAGATGCGTTCCGGTTCCTTCGGCATGCCTTCCGCCATGTATGATGTGGCCCTGGCCGATGATGAAGGCAATGAGATCACCGAACCGGACCAGGTGGGGCACATCGTGGTGAAGCTGGACAATTGGCGGCCCATCGGTCTGTTTGCCGAATACATCGGCAATCCGGAAAAGATGAGTGCCGTATTCGTGGATAACTTCTACTATACCGGTGACCGGGCCTCTTATGATCAGGACGGCTATTGGTGGTTCGTTGGGCGCGCCGATGACGTCATCAAGTCTTCGGATTACCGCATCGGACCCTTTGAGGTGGAAAGTGCTCTGCTGGAACACCCCGGGGTTGCCGAAGCTGCTGTGGTAGGCGCACCGGATCCCAAACGCTACCAGCTGGTAAAAGCCTATGTCATTCTCAACCCGGGATATACCGGGAACAGGGAGCTGGCCCTGGAATTGTTCAAACACACCATGAATATCCTGGCGAAGTTCAAGATCCCCAGGATCATTGAGTTTGTTCAGGAAGTACCCAAGACCATTTCCGGCAAAATCCGCCGCATCGAACTGCGGGAAACCGAGATCAGCCGTGGTGGAGATGCGGATGACGACATCACGGAATACTTTTACTGGGATTTTCCGGAACTGAGTTCTAAAAATAAGTAGTTGTCAGGGCTGCAGCCTTTGATGAAACCACGAAGGGCACCAAGATGAGTCCCCTTAGTGCTCTTCGTGGTTCAACTATGCGTTTGATCAGGAAAAAGGCATCTCCACTTCCACCTCACCCGTTCCTGACCGAAGAAATTTCGCCTTCGGATATTTTTTCTGAAAGACGTAAAGCATCTTTTCATTTTCTGCCAGTACCGTGGCAATAAACCGGGTATAATTGTTTTTCCGGGCGATCTTTTCCAGGGCATCCAGCAGGAAAGATCCGATGCCCTGGCCGTGGAATTCCTCCCGGACAAGGAAGGCCACTTCCGCCGCATCTTCTGATGCATCGGCGTAGGAGCCGATGGCCACGATCTGTTTGCGCTTGCCCATCTGCATCAGGGCGATGAGACTCATATTCCGCCGGTAATCCACCTCCGCCCACTGACGCTGGAGCATCTCCCTGGAAAAGACCTTCCGCTTGTTGAAAAAACGGTAATAAATGGAATCTTCCTGCAGGGAGTAGTAGAAATGCCGGGATTCGAATTCATCCGAGGGCAGCAGGGGTCTGACCTCCAGACTTTTGCCGCTGGGCAGGGGCATGGTGGTGTTGTAGGAATCCAGGAACAGCAGGTCCTGGCTGGTGGGGGGCAATTGGTCGGAGAAAATGTAATGGCGCTGCTTGGCCTGCTCGATCAATTCTTTTCTGAATTTGGGGTGGGCGATCTTAGCCAGTTCCATCACCCTTTGGGAAATGCTTTTGCGTCGTATTTCAGCGATGCCGTATTCCGTCACAATAATGTCTATATCCCCGCGGGTGGTGGCCACCCCCGCCCCTTCACTCAGATGGGGGACAATCCGGGAAACCTCTCCGTTCTGTGCAGTTGACGGGA
>JAKSBB010000238.1 GCA_022361315.1 Desulfobacterales bacterium | reverse complement strand
CCGCCCATCGAAACCTGGAAAACCGTTGCCGAAGCCCTAAACTACAAAACCGTCACCATCAACTGGGGCGACCTCTATCCCGCCATGCAGTCCGGTGTCTGCGACGGCTGGATCGCCGGCACTCCCTCCTGGAATTACATTGCCTTCAAAGACCTGCTCAACTACTACATTCCCTACAACACCACGGTGGACTCCACAGCCTACATCATGAGCATGGACAAGTGGAACGGCCTGAGTGATGCAGAGAAAAACGTCTTCCAGAACGCCTTTACCACGGCTGCAGCCAAAAGCCGGGAAAATGCCCGGAACGCCGATGCCGGATTTATGCAGAAAATGGCGGACAAAGGAATCAAGATCATCAACCTGACCGACGAAGAAACCCGTGCCATCTCCAAAGAAGTTAAAGACAAGGTATGGCCCAAACTGGCCAAAAGCCTCGGCCAGGATACCATTGACCGCCTTGCCAAAGATCTCCCGTAACCGGATATTTTAAGGTCAACACCTCTAACCTCCGGGTGCCCTGTCCCCATTTTGAATCCCATTGCGGGAGTCAGGTGTACCCGGGGGATTAACCCCTCACTCCGGAGGCCCCATGTCACTGCTAAACGACACCCAAACCCGGGCGGAGATGGAACGGTACACCACCACCCTGGACCATTCCCCCTTCTGGCAGAAATTCAGAAAGGTCCATGTGTTTTTCCTGATTATCTCCTCCGTCCTGATCACCGTTGCCATCTGCATCGCCTCGGCCATGCGGTACTTTTTTCAACTGGACTTTTTCGGCCTTGAGGAATACGTCCTCATCGCCGCCTGCGTGCTTTACTTTGTGGGGGCCGCACAGGGCAGTTTTGAACGCTCCCATATTTCAGCGGATTTTATGGAAAACTATACGGCCAGACGGGGACGCCTCGGCCGGTTACTTTTTGTACAAAAGACCGTTGAACTGGTCATGAGCTATATCTTTATTTACTGGGGATTTCTGATGATCCAGTGGTGCTGGAATGCCTGGCCCGTCACCCCGGTGTGGCGGATTCCCTTCCTGATTCCCGAATCCATTGTCTGTCTCTCCTTTATCATGATGGCCATCTACACCACCGCCCATTATATCCAGTTGATGAAGCTCATCTTTGCCAAACCCCATTTTATTGAACCCACCCTTAGTGAATCAGGAGACGCCCAATGATCGTTCTCGGCACCATCAGCCTGCTGGTTGTATTATTAATGATCGGCGTACCCATCGTATTCACCTTCGGGGCCGCCACCCTGTTTATTGCCCTGGCCGGGGATTACAACATGGCCACCCTCCTGCCCGCCGGATATAACCGGATGAACAACATGGTGCTTGTGGCCGTGCCCCTGTTCATATACTCCGGTGCCCTGATACAGAAGGGCAGGATTGCCGAACCCCTCATCGGCATGGCGGAAATGTTCTTCAAAAAAATCAGGGGGTCCATGGCCATTGTATCGGTGGTGGCCT
>JAKSBB010000233.1 GCA_022361315.1 Desulfobacterales bacterium | reverse complement strand
CGACATAGTCCAGCATATCGGCAAGTGACATGAGTTGTGTACCCGCCACCTTATCCGTGATGAAGGCATAAAAACTTTCCCTGCGGTGCTCCCCGTCCACAAGGATATCCAGCCCTGCTTTTTCCTGCAGTGCCACTGTCCTGCGGATCTCATCCTCCGCCACGGCAAGATATGCCTGCTTATCCACAGCGCCCTTCTGGTATCCCCGCAACGCCTTGAGCATATTTCTGGAACGGGGCCATGAGCCCACCTGTGTCGTCAAAAACGCCTGTTCTAAACCCATTGTCTACACCAACGCCAGTTTTAATTGAAGATCAACCGCCTTTGTGAGCGTCGCCGCGATGGGAGACCGGGACACCGTCCTGTCCCAGGCCCCACGGACCTTATCCTCATCATCAAAGGTGGAGGCAAAACATTTTAATTCAATTGCGGATACGGACGGGTCACCCTCTT
This sequence comes from Desulfobacterales bacterium, assembly GCA_022361315.1. The sequence continues at coordinate 3,057 of JAKSBB010000233.1, read as the reverse complement.
CAAGCCCCATATGGGCCAGAATATTGTTCAGGGAACCGCTGAGGGAAATCTCAATGTCATCCACATCCAGATTGTCTTTGGCACACTCCGTTGAAAAGGCCGTGCTCAGAGAGCCCGCCAACGCTGCAAACAGATATTCCACCGCACAGGGGTGCTGATCTTTTTCCTCAAAACTTGCAGGTTGACCCATTTCAAAAGAGAAGTTCCGGCTATACACCGTGGATTTCAGATGCCCCTGGGAACGGGCACGCAGCCGCCACTCGTATTGCTTCGCCTTATCGTAATCCGCTTTGAGTGATTCTTCTTCCTTTTTTTTGTCCGTCCCCCGTTTGACAAAATACCGGGCAAAACCGTCACCGTCCAATTCACCAAGGAATTCATGACCCGACATTCGGCACCAGGGGGGCAGATCATCTGCCACAGACGGTTCCCGGCTTCGCATTTCCAAGATGCCGTCCACCGGGGTTTTCAGCATGTGTTCACGAATCAGAAGGATCAATCCTGAACCGCAATCCAGATCACCGCCGTCAAACACAACGTCAGGGGTAAGTTTACTCAGATCGTTTTCCATGTCATGACCCTCCTGAATTTTTATCTTAATATGCGACACTCGGGGAACCTGCAGAGAGCCACTCAACCAGGGCGGCACCACCTGCAGGTGTGGCACCCTCAACAAGATTGTCTTCTGAAATCCCGCGTTTTTTCATACAGGGCGTACACACGTAGATTTTGCCGCCGGCTTTGATAAATTTACCGACCAGATCCTTCAGCGGTGCAAAGGGAGCGCCCTCATCCACCTTATCCATTTCCTCGGGCACGGCACACCACACCCCGTCGGAGCTCAGGAATACCATGGTCTCTTTTTCACTGCCCTGGGCGGCATTGGCCACAACAAATCCGAGGGTTGCTTTATCAGGGTCTGTTTTACAATGGGTGATGGTTACACAAAAGGTATCCGACATGTTCATCTCCTTATTAAATGGGGTTTAAGGGTAATTAAATAATACGGGTGTTTTGATTTGATCAGTTCATTTTTGGTCATACGGCACCAGGCAGGCAGCTCCACAGGCGCTCCGGGATCCCGGGATATCACCAGGATCTTGAGACCGGGTTCCTGATCCCTGATATACAGATGCAGATTGACGATGACCCTGCCGCAGGTCTCATCCCCCCCGTCAAATTCATCATCAAAATCCCAATCAGGAAATTGGATATCAGTCTTTGGTCTATCCTGATCCGTTGAACCTCCATGCGCCTTTGAATTTATCAGGTCGCTTGCGTTTGCTTCTGACACAATTTCCCCCTGCTTATCTACGTTCAAAGTAAAGGTTCAAAGTAAAGCACGCTCAGACTGTGACATCACAGTAACCCCTTTGGCAGAATTTCAAGGATAGTCAGGGCCGTCTTTCATGTAAAATCGATTGTTCCTATGTGATTTTGGGATTGAATAGATGATATCTATAAACAATTAATGAACCCTCCATTCACAAACGGTTTGTGGTAGAATCAGTTGATCTCGTTCAGGATCAGGGCATGTTTTCCGCTCCGGTCAGTTCACCGGAGGAAAAGAGAAGATTAGAGGCAGAACGGATGGATATCATTGAGGTCAATCATGCAAGGACGTGGAACCGTTTTGTGACGGGCAATGCCCATGCGTGTTACACCCACCTCTATGAATGGAGGGAACTAATTGAAAACGTATATGGCCACAAGTCTCTATATCTTTCCGCAGTTAAGGAAAACAAGATCTGCGGGCTTCTGCCTCTCTATTGTATTAAACGTCCCCTGTCCACCCCATACTGGGTGTCCATGCCGTTTTTCGACCACGCCGGAGTCCTGGGAGAGGCTGATGCAGGAAAGCAACTTATAAAAAAAGCAGAATCACTTTTATGTTCACACAAAGGAGGAAATTTATCATTACGGCAGAATAACCGGTTTAACCCCGGTGACCTGCCGTTGGGAAGGGGGCGACCCGATGTCTTTAATGAAAAGGTCAGTCTTCAGATTCCGCTGGCATCCAGCCCCCAATTAATGATGGCAGGATTCCGGTCCAAGTTGAGAAACCAGATCAACAAAGGAGTAAAAAACGGCCTCACCTGGGAAATCGGTAAAAAGCGCCTTCTGGATTCGTTTTACCATGTCTTCAGCAGGAATATGCGTGATTTGGGATCGCCGGTTCATTCAAAGGCATTTTTCAGGGCTGTTTTTAATTTCTTTCCGGACAATGCATTCATCTGTGTGGTGTATTACAAAAGGACGCCTGTGGCGGCATCCTTCATGTTCCGGTTTAAGAAAGCGTTGGCAAACCCCTGGGCATCATCTCTGCGCGCCTATCGGCACCTGAACAGCAATATGCTTCTCTATTGGCAGATGATCCGGTTCGCCTGCACCCTTGGGTTGGATTTTTTTGACATGGGCAGATCCTCCAAAGGTGCATCTACCTACAGGTTTAAACAGCAGTGGTCCCCCCGGGAGACGCCATTGAACTGGTTTACATGGGAATGGGGAGACAAAAGGGTTCCCCGGGAGACACTTGTAATCCAACCCTGGAAAAAAATGCCCGTACGGATCGCCAATATTGCGGGCCCGATGATACGAAAATACATATCCTTATAGCCTGAGGGAAAACATGTCCGAAATTAAAATCCCTTCCCCCTTTCTGGTGACTGTAGACGATGTGGGATGGTGGAACGGCCGGGATGGCTCTGCAGTACACCAACCGTTTCGCACCGGTATGGACAGACACCATGTCCCTGAGGATTATCTGGCCCTGCGTGCATTGGGCAAAGCGTTGAACATGAAAATTCCCGCAGGGTTCGTCCTATGTGAATGGGACGGGACAAACATGCTGAAACAACTTCCTTCAGCCACGTGGATGGGAGACCAATGGCAGGCGCCTTCCATCAACAACGCCCACAAGGAGGAAGTTATAAGTATTATCAAAAATGCGGCGTTTTATATTGAACCGTCCCTCCATGGTGTCGGGCATGAATTCTGGATTAACGGCAGGATGAACCGCAGCGAATTCCACACCACTTCCGGCCGGATGCGCCATGG
>JAKSBB010001275.1 GCA_022361315.1 Desulfobacterales bacterium | reverse complement strand
ATCTGGTCAAACCGGTCCTGGATGACATTTTTATTGCCAAGAACAGGGAAATGCTGCTGCTCATTCCTGGGGTAGCCATCCTGGTATTTATCCTTAAAGGTGCCGGAACCTACGGGTCTGAATACCTGATGAACTATATCGGAGAGCGGATTATCCGCTACTTCCGGGACGGTTTATACGAGAAAATTACGGATCTGCCCATTTCCTTCATCCACAAGGAAAAAACCGGTGCATTGATGTCCAGGATTACCAATGACGTCAACATTGTCAAAGGCATGGTGTCCACGGCGGTCATCAATATTTTCCGGGATTTTTTCAGCGTGATTGCCTTTTTGTGCGTCATCTTTTACCGGGATTGGAAGCTGGCTTTAGGGGCCTTTATCGTCTTGCCCTTGGCCTTTTACCCCATCCTGATTTTCGGCCGCAGGGTCAGAAAGTTTTCCACCGGCACCCAGGAAACCATGGCGGATCTGAATGCCTTTCTTCACGAGACCTTTTCCGGGGCAAAGATCATTAAGATTTTCAGCCTGGGGAATTTTGAAAAGGCCAGATTCAAAGAAAAGACGGCAGAATTGTTCCGCCTGGAAATGAAAAAAGTGGTGTCCAAGGCCCTGTCCTCACCGGTGATGGAGTTTTTGGGGGGCTTAGGAATTGCCTTTATCATCTGGTTCGGCGGCATGCGGGTCATCAACGGCACCTCCACACCTGGGGTGTTCTTCTCTTTTCTTACGGCTGTGATGATGCTCTATGATCCGGTGAAGAAACTGACCAAGATGAACAACACCATCCAGGAAGGGGTGGCAGCCGCCTCCCGTATTTTTGACATTCTTGAAGAGGAAACCGATATCCGGGAAAAGAAAGATGCACGGGTTCTGGATGCCAAGGCTTGCGACGTGACCTTTGAAAATGTCTCCTTCACCTACGGCCCGGACGAAGATCCGGCATTGACGGATATCAACCTGGATGTGGCACCGGGGGAAGTGCTGGCCCTGGTGGGGATGAGCGGGGGCGGTAAGACCTCCCTGGTCAACCTTATCCCAAGACTCTACGATGTCTCCGCCGGCCGGGTCACCATTGCTGGTCAGGACGTGCGGGACCTGACCATTGATTCCCTCCGGGCACATATCTCCATCGTGACCCAGGAGCCTATCCTGTTCAACGAGACGGTCCGGGAAAACATCCGTTACGGCAAGATGGACGCCACGGATGAGGAAATTGAAAATGCGGCGCGGGCGGCATTTGCCCACGATTTCATCCAGAGGTTTCCCAAGGGGTACGATACGGTGATCGGTGAGCTTGGCTCCCGGCTGTCCGGCGGAGAAAAACAGCGGCTTTGCATTGCAAGGGCCCTGATTAAAAATGCACCGGTGCTGATTCTGGATGAGGCCACCTCGGCTCTGGATTCCCAGGCGGAAAAAGTGGTGCAGAAGGCCCTTGAAAATCTGATGAAGGGCCGGACGTCCTTTGTCATTGCCCACCGGCTGTCCACCATCGATTATGCGTCCCGGATCATTCTGCTTAAAAACGGTACCATTGCCGAGCAGGGTACCCACGACGAACTTATGGCCCTTGAAGGGGCCTATTATAAATTGCAATCCATGCAGGCGGCCAAGTCGCGTTCCAGCGCCCCTGCCACTGTATAAATTAATTCTCAAGGAGTTTCTTCATGGCAGTCTCAAAAGAATTGCTCGAAATCCTGGTTTGCCCCAAATGCAAAGGGGAAGTGGTTCTCAACGAAAAAGAAGACGGGCTGATTTGCAATGCCTGTGCCCTGGAGTATGCCATCCGGGACGATATTCCCATCATGCTCATTGAAGAGGCCAAGCCTCTGGGAGAGAACGCCTAAGAATGAGCATACCCAAACCGCCGGATCCGGCCAAGCTTCTGATCTCCGTCTTTATGAAAGACAAGGGGGATTTGGGCCGGATTTTCAGTGAACTGGAGGACATCGGCGGACCGGTGGACATGATCTCCCCATGGCTTGATTTTGATTTCACCGACTATTACTATAAGGAAATGGGTGCCCCCCTGTTCCGCAGACTGCTGGCTTTTAAACCGCTGATGGCACAGGATGAACTGGCCGGTATCAAGCTGGCCACCAACCGGATAGAAAACAGGCTTGCCGAAGACGGCCGGCGGCGGATCAACATAGATCCCGGTTATCTTCTGCCCAGCAGGTTCATTCTGGCCACGGGAAAAGATTACTCCCATAGAATATACATCGGAGCGCATATATACGCCGACCTGACCCTGATGTTCACCAAAAGCGGGTTCAAAACCCTGGAATGGACCTATCCGGATTATGCCTCGGAACAGGTGTTCCGTTTCCTCGGCCAGGTGAGGGGAAAATACCTTTTAGATTTAAAACAATATCAGACTTAGATAACTACCGATTTAAACCAATACAGGGGAAAACAAGAATGATTAAAAGCATGACTGCTTTTGCAAAGGCCTCCTGCACCCGGGATGCCCTGACCGTTGATCTCACGGTGAGATCCTACAACTCCAGGTACCTGGATTTCAGCGTTTATCTGCCCGAATCCTGTCAGCCCTTTGAAGAGGAAATCAAACGGATCATGGGACAGTACCACAACCGGGGGCGCATCGAGATCCGGATGAACCTCACGGACCAGTCCGAGGATCAGGATCTGTTTGAAGTGGACAAGGTGAAGGCCCGGGCTTACTACAAGGCCTTGAAAACCGTTCAGGAGACCCTGTCCCTCACCTCGGATATTCCGTTGGAAACCGTACTTGGCGCCCGGCAGCTTATCACTGCTGCAAAGCCGGAAGTGGATGAGGCCCTGTTAAAATCGGTGGTCTGCGAAGCGGTTGAAGACGCGGCAAAAGATCTGGACCGGATGCGGAAACAGGAGGGAGAGAATCTCTGTCAGGACCTCTCCGGCCGGCTGGACTGGATCGAGGCGCAGATGACGGAAATCCGGATCCAGGCCGAATCCGTCCCCAAAACTTACAAGGCCCGGCTGGAAGAACGTCTGGCCGCCCTGACGGCGGATGCGGACAGTATAGATCCGGTGCGGCTGGCCCAGGAGGTGGCTGTCCTGGCGGACAAGAGCGATGTCTCCGAAGAAATCGTGCGTATCCACAGCCATCTCCAGTTGTTCAGGGAGATCATGGATGCCCCGGAATCCCAGGGCCGGAAACTCAACTTCCTGATCCAGGAGTTCAACCGGGAGTTCAACACCATCGGTTCCAAGGCCGGGAATGCCCAGTTATCCCACGGGGTGGTGGACCTGAAGTCCGAACTGGAAAAGATCCGGGAACAGGTGCAGAATATTGAATAGTAACATCGGGAATAGTTTAAAAAGGTAATTATGGAACAGCTGCTGTTGAATATCGGTTTTGGCAATACGGTCGTGGCAGACCGTGTGGTGGCGATTCTTTCCCCCAACTCCTCTCCCATGAAACGGGTGAAAGATGAGGCCAGGGAAGACCGTCGCCTGATCGACGTGACCCACGGCCGGAAAACCCGTGCCATCATCGTGACGGATTCCAACCATGTTATTCTCTCTGCCATCCAGGCGGAAACCGTTTCCTCCAGGTTTGAAGCACTCATGAGCCAGGAAGGTGAGGTCGAGGAGAAAAAAGGAAAATAAGATGACGGAACAGGGAACGCTTTTTGTGGTATCTGCCCCTTCCGGGGCGGGAAAAACAACCCTTATCCGGGAGGTGTTGAATCGGTTCGGTCTGCTGTCATATTCTGTTTCCCATACGACCCGGCCTCCGAGAGAGGGGGAGGTGGACGGCAAGGATTACTTCTTCACGGATCCGGAATCTTTCCAGGCATTGATTGACGATGACCGGATGCTGGAATGGGCCAGGGTGCACAATAATTTCTACGGCACCTCAAAGGCGTTTGTGGAAGATCAATTAGAAGAGGGAAACAGCATTATCCTGGATATTGATGTCCAGGGCGGCCGGCAGATTATGGAGAAGGATCTGGATCTGGTCTCCGTATTTATCATGCCGCCTTCCCTGGAAATTCTGGAACAACGCCTCACCGGCCGGGGAACGGACCGGGACGATGTGATTCAAACCCGGCTGGACAACGCCAGGGAGGAAATGGAACAGCGGTCTTTCTATGATCATGTGGTGGTCAATGATGATCTGGATACGGCCGTGGAAGAGATCTGTGCCATTTTTGCCCGGGCCATGGGAGTATCCTGATGGGGGGAAACCGGAAAACAAGGTCTGCCAGGGTCAAAGGCAGGGGCGAAAAACCGAGATCACAGAAGAACAGATCAAGGAAAACATCCCGCCCCGGTCATGAAGTCCTTTACGGATTTCACTCGGTTTACGAAGCCCTGCGTGCCGGGCGTCGGCAGTTTGAATCTATCCTGCTGTCGGACAGACGGGCCGCCCCCCGGGTGGAAAAGGTGGGGGAATTGGCCCAGTCCAAGGGCATCATCATTCAGGATGCCGCCCCTGAAACCCTTGAACGTCTTTCCCAGGGGGGGAATCATCAGGGCATCGCCGCCCGGGTTTCTGCATTTCCTGTTAAGCCGTCCGAAGATATCTGGGCGGAGTTACGAAATCGGGAGACCCCTTTTTTCATCCTTATGGCCGAAAGTATTGAAGACCCCCACAATTTAGGTGCGCTGATCCGAACCGCCCTGTGCGCCGACGTGGATTATATCGTTGTGCCCAAGGACCGGTCTGCGCTGCCCACACCTGCAGTGTCACGCACCTCTGCAGGGGCAATGGAGCATGCCGACATTTTCATGGCCACCAACCTGGCCGCCCTGATGCGGGATCTTAAAAAGGAAGGAGCCTGGATCTCCGGGCTTGATGCCGGCGGTGACAAAGCACTTTTCGAAGCTGATCTTACGGGCAACCTCGTCCTGGTGGTGGGTGGAGAACACAAGGGCATCCGTCCCGGTGTCCGAAAGGAGTGTGATTTCATCCTGTCCATTCCCATTTCCGGGAAGGTAAACTCCCTCAACGCCTCGGTGGCAGGCGGTGTGGCCATGTATGAGGCCCGGCGTCAGAGGGGCGATGCCGTCTGATCCCGATATTCAGCTGTTTGAAGAATACCTCACCTGCCACAGGCCGGTGAGGCTTCCCGGTAAATCTTTTCTCACCCGCGCCTGTACCGCCATCCTGATCCGGGGTACCGGCATCGACATTGAACTGCTTTTCATTCGACGGGCCATTCGGCAAGGCGATCCCTGGTCCGGCCATGTGGGCCTGCCCGGCGGGAAAATGGACGATAGTGATGATAGTGGCCGGTCCGCGGCTATTCGTGAACTGATGGAGGAGACCGGGATTGATATCCGGTCCTGTGGCAGCTATCTGGGAAGGCTTTCCGATCTGCTCACCCGGAGCCACAACAACCGGCGCCCGATGATCGTGACACCCTATATTTTTTTTGTGAACGGCAGTGAACCGGCACTGAAAATCAAAGCAGATGAAGTCGATCATATATTTACAGTACCCCTCTCGTTTTTTCTGGATAAACGCAACCGTCAGTCATTCCCATATCCTGTCCGGGGCAGACGGTTCAATCTTCCCTGCTACGTATATGAAGGCCGGCGGATCTGGGGACTGACCCTGATGAT
>JAKSBB010000014.1 GCA_022361315.1 Desulfobacterales bacterium | reverse complement strand
CTTTTTTGAAGATTTGATAAATCGAATGGCAGAAAAAGGTGAAGGGAAGGATGCCATAAAAATGGTCCGGATATGGAAAAAGATGAGAGATCGAATTACATGCCCCTAATCAGACATGGCGTTGAACTGAAATGATAAAACCCGGTTTTCTGGAAATCAAATACAAACTTTTGATCGCCTTCCTGGCACTGGGGATTGCGCCTTTCGCCGTTATGGGCATCATTTACTTCGTAAACTCAAGTAAGGTGCTCACGGACAGGGCTTTTGATCAGCTCAAAAGTATCCGGGAAGTCAAAAAAGCCCAGATGGAGAGCTTTTTTGAAGAGTATACAAAAGATTTGGGTCTTCTTTCCGAAACGGTTGCCAGTCTTGAACAGAGCGCCTTCAACAAGTTAAATACCGTGCAGGAAAACAAACGGGCAAATCTTCGGGAATATTTCGAAAAAATATTCAGTGACATCCAGGTGATATCCAAAAACACGGCCGTCATACAAGCCCTGGCTGATTTCTCTTCCGTTATCAATAAGAACAAACAGTTTGATACAGCACTTTACGATTTCTTTGACCACATCAAATATGGACAGACCCTGTCCCAGTTTAAAGAGGAATACCATTACTACGATCTGATGCTCGTAAACGGTTCGGGTGATATCGTTTTCAGCCTCAACAGGGAAAAGGATCTGGGCCGGAACCTGTTCTCGGAACCCTTTGAGGAAAGTCGCCTTACCCGGTGTTTTCAAAAAGCGAAATCCTCTGTGAACATAGAAGATTTTTCAGCATATGCCCCATCGGGCGGAAAGCACCTTGCCTTTGCCGGGGCCCCTGTTGTGGAGAAAAACGGGGATTTTGCCGGGGTGGTTATTTTAAAAATCGACAGCAGGGACATTAACCGGATCGTTCACCGCCGTCTGGGAATGGGCAAATCCGGTGAAACATATATTCTGGGAAACATATTCGACACCCCGGAATATAGAAGTGACCGGCTCATCAAACCGGCCGGTTTCGGTGAAAAATCCAATGAGAATCCCCTCCCCCGAAGTATTACAAATGTATCAGGCCCGCTTATCCGAAAAGCCGATACGGGAGAAATGGAAATTGCAAAATATGATGCCCTGGGTATTCCCGGGCTCCAATGGGCGGTTGTCACAACCATGGCTCTGGAAGAGGCCATCTCTCCTGAATTGTCCGCAAAGCAGGATTACTTCAGTCATTTCTCACAAATTTATGGATTCAAGGACCTTTATCTCATTACCGTGAATGGCGATGTTTTTTATTCCGTAACCCATAAGGAGGCATACAATACCAATCTTATCCATGGCCCTTATGCGAATTCCGGACTGGGCCGGGTCTTTGGTATGGTGAAAGAGACCGGAAAATTCCACTTCGTTGATTTCAGTCCATATGCCCCCATGGACGACGAACCAGCGGGGTTCCTCGGGCTGCCGGTGTTCAGGAACGGCCACCCCCATATGGTCATTGGTTTAAGGATCTCATTTGACCGGATCAATGCCATCATGGGGGAACGGACCGGGATGGGGAAAACAGGAGAAAGCTATCTTGTGGGGCCTGATTATTTAATGCGGTCCGACAGCGCTCTGGATCCAGAATCATATTCCACCCGGGCCACCTTTAAAAATCCTGGTAACGGTCGTGTAAAAACCACACCTGTGACGGAAGTCTTCAGCGGGAAAAGCGGCACAATGATAACAAAGGATTACAGAGGGACTGAGATCTTATCCGCTTATACCCCCATTAACGCCTGGGGAAAAACCTGGGCCCTTCTGGTTGAAATGGACAAAACCGAAGCCCTGTCCTTATTGGGTACAATCAAAAGAATTTCACTATTGGTGGCCATAAGTTCCGTGGCCGTCATCGTCTTTATTTCACTTCTCATTGCCAGACATTTTGCCAAACCCATCGGCCAGTTGACAGAGGGGGCAAAACTGGTAAAGGCAAGAAATTTTGATATTTCCGTTGATGTAACCAGCAACGATGAAATGGCATTGATGGGCGATGCATTTAATTCCATGGTTGAAGAAATCCGTTCATTTTCCAGGGAACTCCATGACAAGGTGTGGCAATTGGAATCTGCGGAAGTGGAATTAAAACGGGCAAACACACTTCTGACAGCAGTATTGGAAGGCACAACCGACGCTATTTTCATCAAGGATCTCACCGGCAAATATCTGCTTGCCAATACGGCCACGTGCAATGCATTGGGTAAACCCCTTGAGGAGATCATAGGCAAAGACGATACCCAGCTGTTTCCCGAAGCATCCGTCCGTGTGATCAATGACGCGGATAGGGAGGTTCTGAAAAGCGGAGAGACCGTACATTCGGAAGAAAGGCTGGACACCGCCTATGGGGACTCCTATTGGCTGAGCAACAAGAGTCCTTATCTGGACCGTGACGGTAACATCATCGGTCTTATCGGTATCTCACGGGACATCACCATGTTAAAGACGGCTCAAAAGGAAAAAGAGGAGCTTACGGCTCAGTTGAAGCAGGCACATAAAATGGAGGCCATCGGAACACTCGCCGGTGGTATTGCCCATGATTTTAATAATATTCTCGGTATCATACTGGGAAATGCCGAACTTGTATTAAGAAAGGTGCCTGATGACGAATACGCCCACGGCAAAGTGCAAAAGATGCACACGGCAAGTTTGAGGGCCAAAGATGTTGTCAGGCAATTGCTGAGTTTCAGCAGAAGAACAGAACAATCCCAGAAACCGATGAACATCGGTTCAGTGATCAACGAATCCATCAATCTTATCAGGTCATCCATCCCGGCAAATATAGAGATTAGCACCCAAATCCCCAAAACCATTGATACGATCAATGCCGATTCCACCCAGATTCACCAGGTCTTTATAAATCTTTGTACCAATGCATACCATGCCATGCAGGACACAGGTGGCATATTAACAATCATTCTTCGCCCGGTTGATCTAAAACATGGAGAACATGGCATGCCCGGGGGGAAATATGTGGAACTGGTTGTAAAAGACACCGGCTCGGGCATCGACCCGGCGGTCTGTGATAAAATTTTTGATCCTTATTTTACAACCAAAGAAATCGGAAAAGGCACAGGCATGGGGCTGGCGGTTGTCCATGGCATCATAAAGAGCCATAACGGCCGGGTTTTTGTTGAAAGTCAATTGGGAAAGGGCACCGGGATATCCGTCATTTTCCCTGCAGCCCCCCGGAAACCGCAGTAAACCCCATCATAGAGACCGATACGTCAAAACGCGTTTGCCCCGGGATTGCTCAAGTCTTCTGTATAAATCCCCGACGTATCTGTGGTATGGTATACCTCATTTATGCCGCCGGCAACACGATTCAGAAAATCTAAGGAGAACACGTGAAAACAGGTCTGAAATATATCTTTTTTCTTATCGTTGTAAGTGCCGCTCTTGCAACGATATCCTCAAGCAACGCGCAAGAAACCTCCCCACAGACCAAGACTTCGCCGGGTACTGAAGAAACACCGGTGTCCAAACAGACAGGGGAGGCCACCAGTCTGGAGATGCTGCAATCCCTGCAGCGGCTGAAGGACAGCCTCAAGAAACGGATGGCTGAAAAGCGGCAACTCATCAAAAAAACTGCATCTGAAACGGAAAAGACCTATCTGGAGGCAGAGCTTCAATCCCTGGACGAACAACTGGCAGGAGCGGTGGTGGATTTTGAACGGATCGCCACGGGTGTGGATGTCGGACTGTTTGCCAAAAAGAAAGCCGAGCATTTTAACTGGAAAAATGAGCTGGTATCCCTGGTGGAGCCCGGCATCATGGAGCTGAAACGGATCACCGTGAAAGCCAGACACAAAACCAAGCTCAAAGACCAGTTGTCATCCTATGAGAACCTGGTGCCGGTGGCGGTGAAGGCCAGGACCAGAATTGAAAATCTGATTGAAAAGGCGGAAGACCCGAAGCTGAAAAAAGAGCTGAAAGGCCTGCTCCCCGAGTACAAAGGATTGGAAAGTCAGATCAGAAACAAGCTGGATCTGGTCCGTCTTCAGTTGGAGGAGATCGCCAGGGAAGAAACCTCGCTGATTGAAAGCTCCCAGAGATCGGTAAAGAATTTCTTTAAAAACCCGGGGACTCTTCCTGCTGGTTGCCGTTCTGATCTGCTGCGGGGTGGTGTTCATCCTAAGGCTTTTCTACCGGAGTTTTATCCGTCTGATTCCCGGATACCGGGCCAAGTACCGGCCCTTTCACATCAGGGCGCTGGAGCTGATTTTCCGGGTACTCACCCTGGTGGCGTCTTTGCTGGCCGTGGTACTTGTCTTCTATGCCTTTGAGGATTGGGTACTGCTTTCCCTGGCCATTATTCTTCTCATGGGCATTGCCTGGGCAGCCAAACATACCATTCCCCAATTCGTCCACCAGAGCCGGCTGATGCTTAACATCGGGGCGGTGAGGGAAGGCGAACGGATCATCTACCAGGGGGTGCCCTGGCTTGTTAAACATATCAACGTCTACTCCGTTCTGGAAAACCCCGTGCTGGATATGCGCCTCAGGGTTCCCATTGAGAACCTCATGGACCAGACGTCCCGGCAGTTTCACCCCTCCGAACCCTGGTTTCCCTGCCGGAAAAACGACTGGGTAATTCTTTCGGACGGTACCCGCGGCGGGGTGGTGAGCCTCTCCCATGAGACCGTTGAACTGGTCCAGCGGGGCGGTGCCAGAAAATCATATCTGACACCGGATTTCCTGGCCATGACGCCGCTGAACCTGTCTGTGAATTTCAGGCTGAAAGTCCCCTTCGGTGTCGCCTATGAACTTCAGTCCGAGGTCACCGGCGCCATTCCCGAACGCCTGGAAACCTACATCCGGGAACAGATAGAAACCGAAGGATATGCTGATGATCTGCTGAACCTCAGGGTTGAATTCGCCGAAGCCGGCGCGTCCTCTTTGGACCTTGTGGTCATTGCCGATTTCAAAGGAAGCCAGGCGCCATTATATAATCGGTTGAAGCGTGCCATCCAGCGGTGGTGTGTGGATGCAGCCACCCAATATGGATGGGATATTCCCTTTCCGCAACTCACGGTTCACAAGTCCGGCTAGGATCTGATATACGCAAAAACCTTGACTTGACAACGGTTTACAGGAATACTGACAGCATACCAACGGCGGCTATTATATGAACACAAGGTTTGGCAAACAAAACTGACAGGGATAAGGCCATGAATCTCAACTCCCACCTTCTGGGCGACCTTCTGGTCAGCATGGGGTCTATTACCAAAGACCAACTGGAGGAGGCCCTTGCATTTCAGCAGGGGTTTATCGAAGATACCCTGCCGGATAGTACGGAGCTGGACAGGACCGAACTGATCTCCCGGGGGCGCCGTCCCTCCTGCCCGGTGCCCAAGCTGGGTAAAATCCTTGTGGAAAAAGGGTACCTCACCGAAGATGAACTGGCCCCGGCCCTGGAAATCCAGCACAAGCGGGCCACCGAGCTGAGCCGCCTGGACAGCCACAAACTGGCCACGGCCCTGGAAGTGGGCTTTGTCATTAACTCCACCGTCAACCTGGTGGATGTGCTCTCCCTGATCATGAAATATGCCAATATCGTTACCGACTCCGTGGCCTCCACCCTGATGCTGCTGGATGAAAAAACCGGGGAACTGGTATTTTCCGTACCCACCGGCCCAAAATCCGACCAGTTGGAAGATATCCGGATACCGCCGGGCAAAGGGGTTGCCGGCTGGGTGGCGGAAAATGAGCAATACCTGGTGGTGAAAGATACGGCCAAAGACGAACGGTTCTACAATGCCGTGGATGACATGACCGGTATTGAAACCAAATCTCTGCTCTGTGTTCCCATGAAGTCCAAACGGAAACTCATCGGGGTGCTGGAGGTGATAAACAAAAAAGACGGGCTCAGCTTCACCGAAGAAGATGCCCTGCTTCTGAGCATATTTTCCCACCATGCGGCCATCGCCATTGAAAACGCCCTGCTCTTCAATTCCATGCAGGCCAGACTGGAAAAGGAGAAGCTCATCGAGCAAAAGGTTTCCGATTCGGAGCGGCTGCGTTCCATCGGCACCCTTGCCGGTGGCATTGCCCACGATTTCAACAATATCCTCGGGGCCATTATGGGATACACCGAACTGGCCCAGATGGAAATGGAGCCGGACAGCCGTCCCTACTCCAACCTGTCCAAGGTGATCGGGGCTTCCGGGCGCGCCAGGGACCTGATCTCCCAGATCCTCACCTTCAGCCGGCAATCGGAAAAAATCGCCAAACCCATCCAGGTCAACCTGATTGTCCGGGAAGCCCTGAAGCTGCTGCGGGCCTCCCTGCCCAAAACCATCCGCATGATTGAGGATGTGGACTGCCGGTCGGTGGTCATGGGGGATTCCACCCAGATCCACCAGGTGGTGATGAATCTGTGTACCAACGCCGCCCATGCCATGGAAGAAGACGGCGGCCCTTTGACGGTGTCATTGAAAGAAGTCCAGGTGGAACCGGAAGAAGAAGATCTCTCCCTCCTGATTCCCGGGCTTGAGCCGGGGCTTTACCTCTGCCTCAAGGTGGAGGATACGGGCAAGGGTATGCCGCCCTATGTCATGGAGCGAATCTTCGACCCCTTTTTCACCACCAAGGAAAAGGGCCGGGGAACCGGTATGGGGCTGGCTGTGGTCCACGGGATTGCCAAGGACCACGGCGGCGATATCCAGGTGGAAAGCGAACCCGGGAAGGGCTCTATTTTCAGGATCTATTTTCCCGTCATCGAACGGGACCCGGAACCGCCACCCGAGGTTGAAGCGGAAATCGTTCCCGGAGGTAAGGAACACGTGATGATCGTGGATGACGAAATCATGCTGGTGGATGTGGCCAAAAGCCGTCTGAACAGCCTGGGATACCGGGTGACCATCGAAACCGACGCCATCCAGGCATTGGAAAGGTTCAACCAGAGCCCGGACAGCTACGACCTGGTAATGACGGATATGTCCATGCCGGTAATGTCCGGTGACAGACTGGCACGGGAAATTTTAGACATCCGGCCGGATATCCCTGTCATCCTCACCACGGGCTTCAGTGCGGATATGACGGCGGAAACAGCCCTGGAAAAGGGATTTGTGGCATTTCTGACCAAACCCATGGGATACGGAGAGCTGGCCCGGACCGTCCGTAATGCCCTGGACGGGAAACTCCAGAAAACCGATTCTTAGACGACCCTCAGGTTGGATAGGACAACATAAAACAGACCGGTTTATGCCGGCCCATTCCGTATTAACTCCGAATTAAATAGGTATCAGGAAAAGGTCTCCAGCATCAGGGTCAGCTTTTCAACGTGGGCGTTTTCTTCCCGTATAATACCTTTGAGTCCCTCCCGGGTGATGGGATCATCTATAAAGGTTTCCAGGAATTCATAAAAAAGAATGGTGTCGTTCTCAAACATGATAAAGGTTTTAACCATCTTTGCCGGGGTATCGATGAGGCTGAAGTCCACCTCGTCCAGGGACAGGCTGTTTTCCCCCATCATCTCCGCAATGACGTCCGGAAGCATCACCGCCAGATCTTCCGATCCCGACGGCAGTGTTTTCTTCTGGTTCAGAAACCAGTGGCAGTGGCAGTCCTCTTCCTCAGCCATCCACTGGAGCAGTTCCAGAAGTTTCGGGTCGCTGGTTTCTTTCATGGCGAGCAAATAAACGGATTTTCCGTTTTCCTCCATTTTAACGGCGATATCAAAGAGGTCATTCAGGGTAAACATAGGGAGTTCCTTGGTTCCATCAGCCTTAGCCCGGATACTAATGGGTCAGGGCGGTTTTGTTCAGTGTGGTTGACATCCATTTGGGGACTGATCATATTATATCCTGTACGGGTTTTTCAATCCAAATCCATTCAAATATACTCAGGAGGTAAGTATGAGTGACCTCAACGCCTGCAAAACCTGCGGGAAAGTCGCAAAAGACCCGGGCCATCTGTGTGCGCCGGTGGACCTGGATAAAGCCTATGTCTGCAAAGACTGCGGAGAATCTTCCCTGGATGCCAGACACATCTGCAAACCCCAGCTTGAAAAACTGAAATACACCTGCAAGAGTTGCGGCCGCCTGGCCGTTGATTCAGATAAACTCTGCAAACCCAAAGAGATCTGATCCCGGCCTTTTTTACAGGTCTTTTTTCCGTTCCCATACCCCCGGGCTGACGCCTTGCAGACAGCCCGGGGTTTTAAATTCTTGATTTTCCCCCCTAAAACCGATAGAGAAAATACCAACCCCGCAACCCGAAGACTGAACTGCGACGGCACTGCAATGGAACGGATATTTGAAAAGATAAGTAAATCGAATCACCTGCCGCAGTTGCCCCAGGTCATGGTGAAGTTGGTACGGCTCTTTGACGCCGACAATGCGGACTCCGACGAAGTGACCCGGATTATATCCGCCGACCCGGCGCTCACGGCCAAACTCCTCCGGATTATCGCCTCCCCATATGTCAATCTTCCCCGGAAGGTCAACACCCTGAAAAATGCTGTGGTCTACCTGGGCCTGGATACCATCCGCAATCTTGCCATCAGCTCCTCGGCCATGCATTTTTTCAAAATGTCAGAAACATTGCCGGGATTTGATATGCCCCGCTTCTGGCGACATGCCTATAAGTGCGGTGTCCTGGCCCGGCAAATTGCCGCAGAAGACGGCCAGGCCAATCCGGAAGAATTTTTCCTGGCAGGCCTTCTCCACAATATCGGCACCCTGGTGCTGATGCGGACCTTTCCCAAAGCATATGCAGAGGTATTGACGGCCATGGCATCGGGTATCCCCAAATACCGGGCGGAAACGGACCGTTTCGGCCTGGATACCCCCCAGGTCAGTGCCTGGCTGTTCAATCAATGGCAGCTCAACCCGGTCACTGCGGATGCCGTTCTTTTTTTGAATGCCTCCATGGACCGGGTCACCGGAGAACTTCCCCATGTCAAGATTCTTTATATGGCGGATGCGCTGGCCTGCGATGAGGCCGGGGTCTCTGTCCAGCATCTGACATCCCTAACCCACATACCGGAAATCAGGCTGGCACAGATTGCCACCGAAGCCGAAGACGAAGTGGCGGAGATGGCCGGTCACCTCGGGCTGAATACAACTGAAACAGACAAAGACGAAGCTCACACACCTGACCTTGGTGTAAAAGAATTCTCCCTATTTTACGGTACACTGGAAGCCCTGACAGCAGCCAAAAACCGGGAGGATGCCCTTACAGCATTGCAGCGCGGACTATCCATCATGTTCAACATTCCCAGGGTATTTTTCTTTCTTCTGGATCCCGAAGACAACATGCTCAAGGGGACCTGCCATCCGGATGACCGCCATTACCCCATTGTCCGCAGCATTGCCCTCAACACGCACAAAGCAGAAAGCCTCCCGGCAAAAAGCACCCGTGGCAAAACATGTCTTCACAGTTTCACGTCAACCGATCATACGGCGCCGGATACCCAGATCATCCGCTTGCTTGAAACCGAGGGGCTTTATTGTATTCCCATCACATCCCGGGCCACCACCCTGGGAACCATGGTATTGGGCGTCACCCCTGCCGCCGTTGCAGATCTGGAACGGCAGCACCGCCTTGTGAACCTGTTCTCCCGCCAGACGGGTACCTGCCTTGAAAATCTCTCCTTCCATGCGAACTTTGCCAGGGATGTGGGAGACAAAAAGCTGGAAGCCTTTGCGACCCTTACCGACCGGGTGGTCCACGAAATCAATAACCCGGTGGCCATTGCGAAAAATTATCTGGACGCCCTGAAAATTAAACTGCCGGCCAACCATCCGGCCCAGGAGGAACTTTCCGTTGTCGGGGAGGAAATGGTGCGGGTTTCCAGCATACTCACCGGCCTATCCAGCTTTTCAAGCCCCAGACTCGGCGGTATTGAGCCCATTGACCTCAACACCACCTGCGCCAGGGTACTCAGGGTGTTGAACAAATCCCTTCTCCTGCCCCGCCGGATCACCGTTGAGACAGATTTCGATCCGGGCCTGCCCGCTGCCCGGATGGATGAAAACGGTCTAAAGCAGATTCTCATCAACCTGGTGAAAAATGCTGCCGAAGCCATGGACAGCGGCGGAGAACTCTATCTTGCCACCCGGCAGGTCCCGGGAAGCGCCCGGGTGGTGCTCGATGAGAAAAAAAAGCTGCCGGGAATCGTGGAGATCATTGTCCGGGACAACGGACCGGGTATCCCGGAACGAATTAAGGCCCACCTTTTCGAACCCTACAACTCCACCAAGCCCGGCCGGGAGAATTCAGGGCTGGGACTTTCCATCGTCCATTCCGTGGTCCGGGAGATGAACGGAAGAATTACCTGTCACAGCCAAGGTGGAGCAGGCACAAGTTTCTCTGTCTATCTGCCCCTGGTCCCGTCCGGAAATCGGCATAAAACTCCGGATGCAGCCACCGGTCTAAAAAACAGGAATAAGGGAACGATCCATGGCTAAAACCGGAAAAATCCTGATGAAAGAGGGACTGATCTCCCCTTCGGACGTGGCCCGGGGCCTTGCCGTCCAGGAGAAAAACCGGACTGCCCTGACCCGTAACCGGGGGCAATTGTTCGGCATGGTCCTCTGCGACATGAATCTGGTGACCCCTCTGGACACCTATCACGCCCTGGAAAAACACGATAAACTGGTCTCAGTTGCCGATTTCCTGGTGAAAAAAAACATCGTCACCCGGTCCGCCATGAAACGGATAAAAGACGAGGCAAGAAAAAAGGGACTTCCCCTCATCACCTATCTGGTTGACGCCCGGATCGTGCCCAAGCCCCTCCTTCGCCAGATCCTCTTTGATCTGTTCCATGTGCCCTTCAGGTCCGTCAGTGATATCGTATTCAACCACCAGGCCAGGAAGATCTTGTCCGGTATCATTCCGGAGGCCGATGCCAAGGCCCACGGAGTTATTCCCCTCCAACTCATGGACCATACCCTCGTCATCGGTATCACGGCACCGGAGAATCTGGTTTTTCTCAAGGACCTGGACCGCAGTTATCCCCAATACCGGATATCTCCGGTATTCATCTCCTTCTCCGGGTTTTCCTGGTTTTACAAACTATTGTATCAATCAGATGGAACCGGCAGAACCCAAGCAGACAGGGAGAAGGGACAGAAAACGGAAACCGGTAAACAGAATAACAGCGCCCTGATCGTAACGGATCCGGACCGGGACAGGTCTGATATCCTCACCTTCTACCACAGATATGAAAACACCAGGCAACCGCAGGGAACTGACCATCCGGACCGCTCCCGGCGCTTTCTGGAGTTCATCTACTTCCACCATGAAAAGATCTGCCGGGAATACGGATGCCATAGGGTGAAATTTTCCCTGGACACGGGGAATGACGGCAGGGTCACCCTGCAGGCCCGCCCCGTAAAAGAGGCAAAGGAGGCAGCATGGCAAAAATAATCACGGTGGCTTCCGGAAAAGGCGGTGTGGGTAAAACAAGCATCAGCCTCAATCTCTCTCTGGCCCTGGCCGATGCCGGCTACCGGGTCTGCCTGTTTGATGCGGATCTGGGCCTTGCCAACGTGAATATCCTGACGGGCATATATCCGGAACACGGCCTTGCCGATGTCATGGATGGTAAAAAATCATTGTCTCAAATCATGATACGGGAGTTTAACGGGATCGATATCATTCCGGGCAGCTCAGGGGTGGCCCGGCTGGCTGACCTGGATACCGCAGGTGCCCGCCGCTTATTGAACGGCTTTGAGAATTTAACGGACTACGATTTCTTCATTCTGGATACGTCGGCGGGAATTTCCGCCCAGGTGCTTGCCTTCTGTCGGGCCGCCCACGAAATGATTCTGGTGGCCACCCCGGAACCCACCTCCCTGACGGATGCTTACGCCCTGATGAAGGTGTTGGCAAAATCCCCTCCCCTGCCGCGGGTAAGGGTCATTGTCAACCAGGTGCAATCCGTCCCCGCTGCCAAAAAAGCATGGGCCAAACTGAAGGGGACGGTTCACAAGTACCTATCCCTGACACTCTCCCCTTTGGGCATTCTGGCCAGGGATCCCAACGTCCCTGTTGCCGTGGCATCACAGATTCCGTTTTTTACCCTGTTTCCGGACACCCGGGCCTCCCGCTGCATCCGGGCCATGGCCCGGAAATTTTCGGACAACACGGACGAGGGTATGCCCATGGATGCCTTCTGGGATCTTTGCCTGGGGCTTTTGGCCGGGGATCGTCCGGACACCCGAAGGAGCTCCTCACCAGAACCCGACCCAAAAAGCAGCAATAACAATTCAGGACTTTCTGCGAATCAGAGAGCCGTCCTTGAGGACAGGCTGACAGAGATGGAAAAGGATATTGCCCGGCTTCTTGATGGTATGAACGAAATCAAAACGCTTCTCCAGGAGGAGGCACCCCACCCGCGCGAAGCACAAAAGCCCAATCCCGGCCGCCGTAAATCCGACCGCAAACCACCCGATCAGAACACCATCGTCCCTATCACACTTGATTTCGAAGCCTGGATTGCGGAGAAAAACCGGGCCTGAGCCCTTAGGATAAACCCAACGCTTCCAGGCAGTGCGTAAGTTCATCCCTGTCACCGGTGTGCTTCCCCTTATCGTCGGACAGCTTTACCGTGGGCTGCCAGGCCGCTTCAGGAGATTGCTTGCAGCGGGACAGCTTAATAACGATGTTCAGGGGATCAGGCCCGATATCATTGGTCAGGTTCGTACCGATACCGTAGGCGTCTTTTATTTTCCCCCCGCAGGCCCCATGGATGGTGACGGCCCGCTCCGGATCAAGACCGTCCGAAAAAACGATGATTTTATCCGCCGGGTCTATCCCCAGGTCCCTGTAATGATCGATCATCCTATTGATGAACACCAGGGGATCACCCGAATCCTGGCGGACGCCGGTATACCGTTCCGCCAGGTCTTTTCCGAAGGCCTGAAGAAACCGGTCCGTGGTATAGGTATCGGTCAAAGCGATCCCGAGAACATTTGGATATACATTGAGCCAGGCATCCATTGCCGCCACATTGGCAGAGGCATACCCGTCCACGGCCCCATGAAACATAATCCACTCATGGGCCAGGGTCCCGATGGGTGCCAGATCAAATTCCTTTGCCAGGTGCACGTTTGAAGTCCCGGTAAGGCTGTGACCCGGTATCTCCAGAATATCTCGGATCAGATGCAGGTGGTTATCCGCTGAATACCGCCGTCGGGTACCGAAATCCACAAAGTTCACACCCTGGCCGGCAAGACGTTTTGCCTTGGCCTGATTCCGTTCACGTATCGCTTCCCGGCTTATGGTTTCCGGCCGGGTCAGTTCAAAAAAGGTTTCACTGGTGATGGCCATCAACGGCACTTCCCAAAGGATGGTGCTCACCCAGGGGCCGACCACCTCCACAGACAGATCGCCCCCGTCCTGTGTCACCGTCACCTCCTCCGGATCAAAGCGATAGGTTGCCAGGTAATCCAGATATGCCGGTGTCAGGTAAGGACAGGTTTCGGCCAGCCATTTCCGCTGCCCCCCGGACAAACGCAGTCCGGCCATTTCACGGACAGCCTCATTCACCGTCCGGGCCATCTCCGGAGGAAAAGCGGTCTTCCCCCGGTTGGTCAGCCGGTATTCCGCCACAGCCCCTGGATAAAGCTGAAATACCGCCTGCTGCATGGTAAACTTATAAAGGTCGTTGTCGAGAATGCTCCGAATCATTTTATTGTTCCTGGCTTTTATTATAGTCACCCCGAATAATATCCTCTGCATCCTGTTTTGTATAGTCTGAAGCCGAACGGGTCACCTGGCCATCTTTTCCCCTTGAAAGATGAAAAGCCCGCCTTAACTTGAGTGCGATATATTGACCCATAAAACGGAAAGCAAATGATAGACACACCGGAAGAAAATACCGCAGTCATCGTCGTGGATGTTCAGGGGGATTTCACCTTTGACAGGAACGGCAACCTTGCCGTGGCAGGCACGGACAACACTTACCTGGACCTTGTGGATTCGGAAACCCGTCGCCTGAAGGCCCTGGGATATCCCATTTTTGCCACCCAGGACTGGCATCCGGAAGACCATATGTCCTTTCATTCCAACCATGACAATAGGGCCCCCTATGACACCATTGAGGTGGACAGTCGGGTCCAGGTGCTCTGGCCCCCCCACTGCGTCCAGGGAACGGAGAATGCCGAGATTATTCTCGATACGTCATTGTTTGAGGCGGTGGTTCGAAAAGGTATGGATCCGGACTATGATTCCTATTCGGGATTCTTTGACGATGGGGGGAAAGCCACCGGTCTCGGGGAATTGCTCAGGGAAAAGGGAATAAAGAAGCTGATTGTTTACGGCCTGACCACGGATTATTGCGCCAAGTTTACCGCTCTGGATGCCAGGCGACTGGGGTTTGAAGTGGTGCTGATAACCGACCTTTGCCGGGGCGTAACAGAAGAGACCACCCGGACCGCCTTGGAAGAAATGAAAGCGGCCGGGGTCTCATTCATTTAACCTAATTGCTGAAAGTGCGCTCGAACAGCTCTTCCATGGCTTTCACCGCATCTTCGGTGAGGTTACGGGTGCCGGTGCCGGCAAAGGTTTTGTGGTGGATGACGGGGGTGACTTCCTGCCAGTCGTTGTCCACCCATGAGAACCAGGCTTTGCGATCCTGCTCATAAACAAAGATGGGGCGGTTGAAAAGCTTGCCCAGTTCCACCCCCCAGCCGGTGCCGCCTTTAACGGTTTTATCCGGGAGAATCCAGCCCACAACAAAAATCTGGTAGCCGCTGTTAACCATGTGAAAAATAGACTGGATAACTTTTCTGATCTTGTTGCCTTTGGAAAAGGAGCGGCTCAGGCGGGTGGAAACGATCTCCATGGAGATATTGCCCTTTTCCAGCTCTTCCTGATTCAGGGTCCGGATACCCGCGTTTCGTTCCGGATTATGTCCTTCAAAGGAATAATTGACTTCCTTAACACCGTACTTTTCAGCCAGTTTTCCGAATTCGGCTTCCGCACCTCTGTGGCCGCCGCTGTAGAGAGTGAATTGCGAAGGTTCGTTGTTCATGATCTAACTCCTTTACCTAAAATTAAAGATCTACTCGTTTATAAAAATCGTGTTCGCGTTTTATGTGCAATCGAATGTGATTCTGACAGAGCCTTAAAACTGCATCATATAAAAGACGCGAAAGATAAGCAACCCGGAATCCATGTCAAGGCATGCCGGTCATTTTTTTTGAATTTCCTGTAATTTTGGGAAGATTCCCCGGAAGAAGCCCGCTGTTTAATCCAATTCTGATATCGGTTGAGCAGGGCTCCGGATCTAATCCACCTTATACCTGTTTCTTCCCGAGGCTTTGGCCGTGTACAGCGCCCGGTCCGCCGCCTGGATGAGCCGGGTGGCATTGCCGCTGTCCTGGGGAATGGTGGTGGCAACGCCTAAGCTGACCGTCACATGGTCCGCTGTTTTGGATTGCTCGTGGGTGATGTTCAGCTTACGGATGGCCTCCAGCATTCTTTCGGCAATGAGAATTCCGCCCTCCTGATCGGTTTCCGGCAAGATGGCGGCAAATTCCTCTCCACCGTAGCGGGCGATAATGTCCACGTCCCTGAGGATACTTTTATCCAATCCCCGGGCCACCTTTTTCAGGCAGTCATCCCCGATCACATGGCCGTAGGCATCGTTGTATGCCTTGAAGTGATCGATATCCGCAATGATCAGGGTCAGCGGTGTCTGCTTCCGCCGGCCCCGCTGCCATTCCCTGACCAGGGTTTCGTCAAAGAACCGCCTGTTGGGAAGATCTGTAAGACCATCCAGGGAGGACAGCTGCCGCAGCTTCTCGTTGGACTCCTCAAGTTCGTACTTCAGGGCCTCCAGCTCGGCCACCTTGGCGTCCAGCTCCCGGGTTTTTTCCTCAAGGAGCTGCCGCTGGTTATGGAGTTCCAGAAAGATTTTCACCTTTGAGGTCAGGACATCGGCGGCCAAGGGTTTGAACAGATAATCCACGGCACCGGATCCATACCCGCGGAACACGTGGGCCTCCTCTTTGTTGGCTGCGGTGACGAAGATGATAGGAATGTTCTTTGTCCGTTTGTTGCCCCGCAACAGGGTGGCGGTTTCATAACCGTCCATCACCGGCATCTGGACATCCAGCAGGATGAGGGCAAACTCGTAATCCAGGGTTTTTTCCAGGGCTTCGTGGCCGGACTCCGCCCGGATTACGTCCAGATCAGGGGATTCCAACACCTGCTCCAGAGTCAGCAGATTCTCGGGGCGGTCATCAACGATGAGGATAGAAGGCTTTTTCATCTGATTCAGGCAGTTCCTTTGGACATCAATCGGTTGATAAACGGTGCAATTTCCTCCAAATCCAGAATAAGGTCCACACCGGCCTCAATGGCGGAGGCGGGCATGGTGGGAGCCTCAGAAGTCTCCGGTGACTGGGCAATGGTAAAACCGCCCCCGGCCCGGATGGCGGTGATGCCTTTGGTGCCGTCGGCATTGGCACCGGTGAGAATCACCCCCACAAGACTGTCTTTATAGGCATCGGCCGCAGTTTCAAACAATACGTCAATGGACGGCCGTGAATATTGAACCCGTTCGGCTGTGGACAGGGCAAAGGTTTTATCATCCTCCACCAGCAGATGATAATTGGGCGGGGCAATATAGATGGTTCTCTTACGGATCGGCAGTTTATCTTCCGCCTCTTTTACACTTTGGCCGCACAATTTGTCAAAGTATTGAACAAGAAAATCATCCGAATCCGGGCTCATGTGCTGCACAATGACTACCGGCTGATCCATTCCGGCAGAGAGACGGGGCAGAACCGCCTTGAGGGCGGCAAGCCCTCCTGCGGAAACCCCGATAACAACGGCCTGGTATCTGGGGGTGTCACTCATTCCGCCACCCGCTTTTTCCTGTATATTTTTTCTTTCTTTGAGACCACCTCGAACTTGTCCGTGAAATCCGTAAACTTCAGACTCTCTTTGGATCCCAGACAGAGGTATCCCCCGGGGGTCAGGCTGTCGTAAAAGAGCTGAAGTACCTGATTCTGAAGCTTACGGTTAAAGTAAATCAATACGTTCCGGCAGAAAATCAGGTGCATTTCTCCAAACACCCCGTCCGTCACCAGGTTATGGGAGGAAAACAATACCTTTTCCCGCAACCCCTGCTTGAGGATGACGTTTTTATCATCCGCCGTATAATAGTCTGAAAAGTCTCCGGTACCACCGGCCTTCTGATAGTTGGCCGTATAGGTTTTCATGACGTCCAGGGGGTAAATCCCGGCCTTGGCTTTTTCAAGAATCAATTCGTTGAAATCCGTGGCATAGACCTGGGACCGTTTTTTCATTCCCTCTTCTTCAAGGAGGATGGACATGGAGTAGACCTCTTGTCCGGCGGAACATCCCGCGTGCCAGACCTTGATAAACGAATAGGTCTTCAACCGGGGGATCAACTCCTCCCGCACCTTGAGATAGAACCAGGGATCCCGGAACATTTCGGTGACGTTGATGGACAGGTCCATGAGCAACTCGTTGAAAAAGGGCTCGTCATAGATAATCCGCCGCATCATATCGGTATAGGTGGCCATCCCGCTCATCTTCAGGCGGTTCCGCAGCCGCCGTTTGGTATGGGCGTTGGCGTAATCCTTGAAATTATACCCGTACTTGAGGTGGATGGCCTCAAGAAGGAGTCTTATTTCTATGGCTTCGTTCTCTTCTTTTCTTTGGTCGGTCATGCGTACAGCCACACCCTGAGCATTGAAATCAGTTTATCCGTATCCACGGGCTTGGCCAGGTAATCGTTGGCACCGGCATCAATGCATTTCTTCCGGTCCCCTTTCATGGCCTTGGCCGTCAGGGCGATGATGGGCATCCGTTTATGGGTCTTGCGGATCTCCTCCATGGCCTCGTATCCGT
>JAKSBB010000303.1 GCA_022361315.1 Desulfobacterales bacterium | reverse complement strand
GGGGGCCTGCCGAAGCGGTGCCATTGTTGCCAACGCCCCGGATGAGAAGGAAAATGAGCTCAAGGATTACGGATACCAGCTGGGTATGGCCTTCCAGATGGCCGACGATCTTCTGGATTATACGGCCACGGCGGAAGAACTGGGGAAAAATCCCGGGGCGGATATCCGGGAGGGCAAACTGACCCTGCCCCTGATCCACAGCCTGGAGAATGCCGGACCGGAAGACCGGGAGTGGATATTGTCGGTGATCAAGGATACCGAATTTGATCCGGACCGGTTTGCAGGTCTCAGGGACAAGATTTCGGATCTCGGCGGCATTGCCTATACCGAAGAACGGGCCGTGCGCCACGTGGAAACCGCCAGAAACGCCCTGTCCGTATTTGAAGATTCCCCGTCCAAAACATTGCTTGGCCTGATTGCAGATTACTCAATCCAAAGAAAGGTATGATCATGACAATTCATTCCGGGATCCGCCTGGCCCTGGCCCAGTTCGTAGTATTGTTCGCCGTGGTCAGCATCCTCCTGCCGCCGGCCGCCCAAGCCGCCGGGAAACCCAACGTCCTCACCGGTGTGACCACCGGCCGGCAGAAGATCTATAAGCAGAATATCACCGCGGCCAAGAAAAAGGCCGTGGACCAGGCATTGGCCCAGGCCGTTCAGAATGCCTTCTCCTCCGTCGTTTCCCGCCAGGTATTTGCCTCCAACCTTGAGTTCCTCTACGACCGCCTGTTGCCGGGGGCCATGGATTTTGTCACCACCTACCGGGTGCTGGACAGCATTCAGTACAAGGGAAGTTATCTGGTGGGGGTGGAATCAAAGATCAACCTGGACCTGCTGGAGCGTCGGCTCCAGGATGCGAGAATCCTCAAAGCCGGAAAAGATAAACCGACGGTTCTCTTTCTCATCGCCGAGCAGACACCGGAAGATATCCTGCCGAAGTACTGGTGGGGGAACAATCCCGAACCCTATACCTCACTGGCCGATGCCGGCCTGAAGAAAGAACTGGCAGGTAACGGGGTGGTCTTCTCCGTTAAGGGCGGGGAGTATCCAGATCCCTCCTACTATAATATTGCGTTTACCTCCATCTACGAT
>JAKSBB010000746.1 GCA_022361315.1 Desulfobacterales bacterium | reverse complement strand
GGTCTCTCAAATCCTGGCTTTCAGCCGGGAACGTCAGGGCAGTCTGGAGCCGCTGAATCCGGCACCTATTGTCAAGGAAGTCCTGAAACTTGCCCGGTCCACCTTGCCCGCCAATATAAATATCATCCAGCAAATTTCCCCGGATCCGGGAGTGGTTATGGCGGACGCCGTTCAACTCCACCAGGTGGTTATGAACATTATCTCCAACGCATTTCATGCCATGGAAATTTCAGGGGGCACTTTAACCGTTTTTCTGGACAAGGTGTCGTTCACGGATATGTATGACAGCCCCTCCGGCAGAAATGACAATTGGCTGTGTCTCTCAATCACAGATACCGGAGATGGCATTGACCCGGAAATCATGGACCGGATTTTTGACCCCTATTTTACCACCAAACCCCAGAACAAAGGCACCGGGCTCGGCCTGGCCGTCACCCACGGTATCATAAAATCCTTCGGAGGAGAGATAGAGGTAAGCAGCACCCCTGGAGAGGGCAGTTGTTTCAGCATCTCCCTTCCCTTAACAAAAGGGGAAGGCGAAGATCAATACGACAGAGAGCCGGACAGGGCCACCCTGCGCCTTACTGCAGATGGTGAAACCCTGCTGGTGGTTGATGATGAAGCACCAATCATCCGGGTGCTGGATGCCCAACTGACCAACGCAGGTTACCGGGTAGAGACCTTTACCTCAAGCCCGGACGCCCTGTTTGCATTCACCTCATCTCCAGACCGGTATGACCTAATTATCTCAGATTTCACCATGCCTGAAATGACCGGAGACCTGCTCAGCAAGAGGGTCAGACAGATCCGGCCGGAGATCCCCTTTCTTCTCATGAGCGGTAAAAATGCAGCAGACCGATTGTCTGATCAGTTACCCGAGGGCATCAGAGCAGTCCTGACCAAGCCGGTGGATAAACAGACGTTGCTCACAACCATAAAAGAGAATTTGCCATGACACAGGACCACACACCCCGGATATTGATCATTGACGATGACAAAGGCGTCGTCCATACCCTGTCCAGGCTCGTGGAACACATGGGGTTGGAAGCGGACCACAGCCTCACCCTTGCCGACGGACTGGAAAAAGCCGCCTCTACCCGGTTTGATATTATTCTTCTGGATGTGCGCCTGCCGGACGGGAACGGGCTGGAGGCCATAGAGCCCCTGATGGAGAACGATCCGCCGCCCCAGGTAATCATCATGACGGCATACTCAGACCCCGACGGTGCCGCCCTGGCCATTGAAAGCGGCGCCTGGGACTATATCCGGAAACCCGCCTCCCCCAAAAATGTGGAGCTCCAAATATTAAGGGCCCTCCAGTACCAGGAACAAAAACGCCGGTCCGAATATCTGCCCGAACTCAACACAGACCAGATCATCGGGTCGGGTAAACGTATCCGGACCTGTTTGACCGAGGCAGCCCGCATCGCAGGTTCCGACGCCAACGTCCTGATCACCGGGGAAACCGGTACCGGAAAAGAGCTGTTTGCCAAAGCCATCCACGAGAACAGCCGGCGGAACCACAAGGATTTCATCGTGGTGGACTGCAGTGTACTCACCGACAATTTGATTGAAAGTGTCTTGTTCGGTCATGAAAAAGGGGCCTTCACCGGGGCGGACCACCACAGGCAGGGCCTGGCCAAACTGGCGGACGGAGGTACCCTGTTCCTGGATGAAGTGGGAGAACTGCCTGAGTCCGTCCAATCCTCTTTATTGCGCATGCTTCAGGAAAAAAAATTCCGGCCGGTGGGCAGTGACAGGGAAATTCTCAGCGATTTCCGGGTCATTTCCGCCACCAATCAGGATCTTGAGACCCTGGTCTCCCAGGGGCGATTTCGCAGGGACCTTCTCTTTCGCCTGAATTCATTTACCCTGACCCTTCCCCCCCTGCGGGACAGGGGCGGAGATGTCTTTGACATTGCCCGGCATTATGCCGACCATTTCTGCCGGCAGAACAACACCCCCCCCAAGGAATTCTCCCAGGATTTCGTGGAAACCCTTGAGCGATACGACTGGCCCGGGAATGCCCGGGAACTGGTCAATGTCATGGATGTCATTGTGGCCTCCACATTCCAGGAGGATATCCTCTTTGCTTACCACCTGCCCCAGGCCATCCGGACAAAAGTAGCGCAGATGGCTGCCGCCCCTTTTGAGTCTCCAAAGGAGGCTGTAATCCATCAGGCTGTTTCCCAAAACGAAAAGTTAAAAGACCTGCTTGAAAGGACGGAACGCACCTACTTGTCGGGCCTTTATAAACAGGTTCAGGGGGATATCCGGCAATTGTGCGAACTGTCAGGCATATCAAGAGCTGTTCTCTACAGGAAACTAAAAAAACATAACATCCGTTGACTTTCACCTTTTTGTTGTCTTATCTCCGTATCAAAATCACGACGCGTCTCGATTTCGAGACGAATGCCGTATCAATTACAAGACAATCCAACCTCTCCACATTGTAATCCACTCAGAAGCTAAAACATTTATCCATTTGAAATATTATGCTTTTCATACAATCAAAGCGAATTTAAAAGCCCTGGTACACAACTTGTAATCTATCATAGCGAATCCGATTGAAATTTAAACAGGACCAATCCAAATGGCAGATATCGTCCCCCCGCTGGTGTTGATCACCTATTGCGGAGACAATTCGGAGCCGGGCGCCAAGATCCTGAACTTAGGCCGGGAACTTTTGCCCGAAAACGCAGTTACAGCATGCCGGACGCTTCGGGAGCTTTCAGAGGCCCTGAAGCAGGCCGGCACCAAGCTGGTGCTGATCGCCGTCAAAGATGGGGAAGAACTGGAAGAGATCATTTCACTCAAAGACTGGCTGGACGGCCAGCCCATCGTGATGATCCTGCCGGAGGAGCAGACGGAAAAAGCGCCCCGTCTGATGACCCGGGCACTGCGGCTCTACCCGAAGTATATTTCAAACAGCCGCCGATTCACCGATGTGACCCTTGTCCTTAAAAAAATAATTCATAACCATAACCATGGAGGGACCCTATGACAGGCAACTCAGCAACGGAGGGTGCGGCAGCTTCGGCCGCAGCAGCACCCACAGGCAAGTACCTGACCTTTTCCCTTGAGAATGAGGAATACGGCATCGGTATTCTCAAGGTAAAGGAAATCATCGGCATGATGCCGATCACCCAAATTCCCCGGACACCGGCTTATGTTAAGGGGGTAATCAACCTCCGGGGCAAGGTCATTCCCATCATCGACCTGCGGGCCCGGTTCGGGATGCCCCCTCAGGATTATGACGAAAAGACCTGTATCATCGTGGTGGAAATCGAGACGGAGGGCGGCATCGTTATGATCGGTATCGTTGTGGATTCCGTATCCGAGGTGCTGAACGTTCAACAGGGGGAAATCGAACCGGCACCGGCATTCGGCACCCAGATGGACACCGACTACATCCTCGGTATGGCAAAAATGGAAGGCGGCGTAAAAATACTTTTAAATATTGATAAGGTGTTAAACCAGGACGAAGTGGCACAGCTCCAAGGCGTGTCCTGAACCCTGAACAAGGAGGTTTTGTATGTTTAAAAATTTAGGTTTGAGGCTTAAAATCATCATTGGCAGTTGCGTCACCCTGGTACTCATGATCATCTTGGGGATGGTCAGTATCAATGCCAATAAAACCCTGACCACCTCCAGCAAATGGGTGGATCACACCTACGAGGTGATTGCCACGGCCAACGCCATTGTTGCTGCCGGGGTGGATATGGAAACCGGCATGCGGGGGTATCTTTTAGCCGGTAAGGAAGAATTTCTGGATCCCTATAAAGGGGGCCGCGACAAGTTCTATGAACTGGTGTCCTCCCTGTCCCAGACCGTCAGCGACAACCCGACCCAGGTGCAGTTGCTTTCGGAGATCAAGACCAATATCGATGCCTGGCAGAAAGACGTCACAGAACCCACCATCGAACTGCGGCGGCAGATCGGGGATGCCGAGACCATGAATGATATGGCCCACCTGGTGGGCGAAGCCCGGGGCAAGACCTACTTTGACAAGTTCAGGGGACAGATCGCCGAATTCATCTCCAGAGAAGAAAAGCTGATGAAAGAACGCCAGGCCGCAGCAGATGAAGCCATGGCACGCAACGAAGGGCTGGCGGAAGATATCACCAAGTCCAACAACTGGGTGGACCATACCCGGAAAGTCATTGCCACGGCCAACGATATCATCGCTGCCGGGGTGGATATGGAAACCGGTATGCGGGGATTCCTGCTGGCCGGCAGGGATGCATTCCTGGAACCCTATAACGGCGGCGGTAAGCGGTTTAATGAACTGGTGGAGTCCCTGTCCCGGACTGTGAGTGATAATCCGGCCCAGGTCAAGCTGCTCTCTGAAATCCGTGCCAATATCAATGCCTGGAAAAAAGACGTCACCGGGCCGATGATCCGGATGCGGCGGCAGGTTACCAGCGGCACGTATTCCATGGGTGATATGGCCAGAGAAGTGGCCAAGGCAAAAGGCAAAACCTATTTTGACAAATTCCGGGGCCAGGTGGCCACCTTCATCAAACGGGAAGAAGACCTGATGGTCAAACGGCAGGCCGATGTGGTCCGGCTCACCCGGGAAGCCGCAGACAACCGTCAGCTCATCACCGATACCACCGGCTGGGTCACCCACACCAGAAACGTAATCCAGACCGCCAATGCCATCCTGGCGTCGGCCGTGGATATGGAAACCGGGCTGAGGGGGTATCTGCTGGCCGGCCAGGAAGGCTTTCTGGATCCCTACAAATCCGGGGGTAAAAATTTCAACGATCTGATTGCCTCCCTTTCCGACACCGTAAACGACAACCCGGCCCAGGTGAAACTGCTGTCCGAAACCAAGGCCACCATCGATGCCTGGCAAAAGGACGTCACCGAGCCCCAGATCGCCCTGCGCCGGAAAATCGGTGATGCCAAGACCATGGACGACATGGCCGACCTCATCGGCGAAGCCCGGGGCAAGGCCTACTTTGACAAGTTCCGCGGCCAGGTGGGCACCTTCATCGACCGGGAACAGAAATTAATGGTTGAACGCAAGGAAACCGCCCACAAAACAGCGGACAATTCCATGTGGATGATCGGCGGCGGCATCATCCTGGCCATCATCCTGGCCCTGATCGTTTCCCTCTTCCTGGCCAACTCCGTGGCCAAACCTTTCAAGGCCATCTTCCAGGGTCTGAAAACCTTCAGTACCAGCGAACTGAATACGGTGAAGGAACGGTTCCAGGAAGTCATCGATGCCTTAAGTTCCGGCTCCGACCAGGTATCCGCAGCCTCCGGCCAGATCGCCGCAGGCAGTTCCGAACAGGCGGCCAGCCTGGAAGAGACCTCTTCCTCCCTTGAAGAGATCTCCAGCATGACCCGGAATAATGCGGAAAATGCCCGCCAGGCCAACGCCCTGATGCAGGACGCCAACCAGGTGGTCACCGATGCCAATGGGTCCATGACCGAACTGACCCAGTCCATGGAGGAAATCTCCAAGGCCAGTGAAGAAACCTCCAAGATCGTCAAGACCATTGATGAGATTGCCTTCCAGACCAATCTCCTTGCCCTGAACGCCGCAGTTGAAGCGGCCAGGGCCGGTGAGGCCGGTGCGGGCTTTGCCGTGGTTGCCGATGAGGTGAGAA
The DNA here is from genome assembly GCA_022361315.1 of Desulfobacterales bacterium. The sequence goes on along the minus strand of JAKSBB010000746.1, from coordinate 254 downwards.
ACCTGGCCATGCGGGCCGCGGATGCGGCGAAAAACACCTCTGAGCTCATCGAAGGCACGGTGAAAAAAGTCAGCGAAGGTGCGGAACTGGTGGCCAAAACCAATGAGGCCTTTGAACAGGTCACAGAAAGTACGGCCAAGGTCGGTCACCTGGTATCGGAAATCAGCGATGCCTCCAATGAACAGTCCGAAGGCATCACCCAGGTTTCCGCAGCGGTCTCCGATATGGACACCGTGGTCCAGCAGAACGCGGCC
>JAKSBB010000048.1 GCA_022361315.1 Desulfobacterales bacterium | reverse complement strand
TCTGGATGCTGTAGTCCTCATTGTCCGTGTTGGCAATGTTCTGGCTGGTGATGCTGATGGCGGACTGGTAGGTGGACAATGCCGAACCGGCCGTATTCAGGATGGATGTCAGGCTGCTCATACCGAACACCCGGTTTCTGCAGGGCGTCTGAGATACCGGATATCTGCCCCCGTTGTCCCTGCAGTCCTGTTTTCAGTGTACTTATTTTCAGTAATCCGGTTTTCAGTATATTGGGACACGGCCCAGAACCGGTCCATGGTCCCCTTGAGCAGAAGCACATTTTTGCGGGCCGCCCTTACCAATGCCCGGTGTTCGGTTTCCAGTTCCCTTGCCAGGGGAAGGAGCACCGCTGCGGCTTCGGTTGCCAGACCGGGCAGATGCCGGACCCGGTTGGCCAGGGTTCTGGGGCAGGTGTCGGGCAGATCACCGTCCGCCATGCGGTCCAGTTGATCGTTGATCGCCCTGACCAGGTTCTCGAACCGGTTCACGCAATTGTTTTTTCTCAGGGTCAGTTTAACCAGATCATTGTGTTTTGCGTTTTCACAGGCCTCATATTCCGCGGCCAGGATCTTTTTCAGTTCCCGGTGAAGGGCCAGGGTGCGAACCATTTTCCGCTCCAGGGTGTCAACGCTGTCTTTATCCGTATTTTCTTTAAACATGGGTATCATATCTGCCTCCGCCTTCTTTATTCGCCGCTCTCAATCCTACCGTTTCATGCCGATCACCGTGTCCAGCATCTCGTCCACGGTGGTAATTATCTTTGCATTGGCCTCGTATGCATTCTGGAGTTCGATCATGTCCACGAACTCGTCGGACACATCCACGTTGGACATCTCCAATGTATATGATGACAACTCGCCCAGGCCGTTCTCACCGGCCTGGTTGGTGATGGCCGCCCCGCTTGAATCCGTTGCGGCGTAAAGATTTCCCCCCTCGCTGGTCAACCCGTTGGGATTGTAGAAATCCGCCAGGGCCACCATGAACAGGTCGATGGACTGCCCGTTGGAGTAAGTACCTGTGATCAGGCCGTCCGAAGAGACCTCCACGCCGGTCAGATCCCCTGCGGTATACCCATCGGCATCCTGGTAGGTGGTGGATGAGGAACTGGCGTACTGGGTGGTGGAAAGGGAATCGGTTTCCCAGTTGCTGCCGTCATACTCAGTGCCGATGTTGAATGAGATGTCGGTTTCCGTGGAACCGAACTCCCCGCCGAGGAAATCCACGGTGAACTGATAGTAACCGGTGTCTTCCGCTTCAGACGCATCACAGGTCCGCCAGACACTTGACCCCTCGATATCAAAGGTGATGGAACTCCGGTCGGTCCATGCGCTGGTATCTGTGCCGGTCCTCAGATCATCGGTAAAGTCAAATATAATGTCTTCCGCGTCATCCTCGTCCCCGGAGCCGTCCAGGTCGATTACCGCCTGGGTCTCATCACCGGCAAGGATGGCGTCGCTGTATTCCTCTGGGGGAATGTCCGCGTCCACGCTGAAACTGAAGGTTTCCCCGCCGGCCAGGGCTGTGGTGGCACCGGAGGTGACGTTAATGGTCATGTCGATGGCATCATCACCGTCAAAATCAATGGCCACACTGTTATCACCGTTATCTAATATCTGCGCGTCTGCGTATTCATCCGGCGGGGTGGGATCAATACCGAAGGATACGGTCTGTCCGCCGGCCGTGGTGATGGTCTCATCAAATTCCATTGTGATGGTGGCATCCTCCCCCGATGCATCTGTGATGAGAATCTGAACCTGGTCGTCCCCGCTTTCCGCAGCCACCACAGACACCGTGAGGCCGCCGTCCTCCGTCACCGACCATGAGGATCCGTCCCAGGTCAGTTCAATATCCGGATCCGTGGCCATGGCCCCCACACCGTTTCCTTCCACAGTGGTCACCGACACCTCGTTGCTGGGATCAAGCGTATTGGAAAGGCCGGAAATATCCTCATCCTTAAGTTCCTCGTTCCAGTCCCAGGCACCGGTGGTCCCGTTGTAATAGAGGTTGACATCGTCCACCGTCATGACCAGGGCCGACGCATTGGAAAATTCAACATTGGATGTGTCGGTGCTCACGGCAGTGGCATCGCTGGTGGTGAGGTCGGACACCAGGGTACCTTCGTCAGCCGCCGTTTCCGGGTTGCTCCAGTACCAGGTTTCCTCAACCGGATTCCAGACAATGGAGATATCCTCCGCATCTCTGGTCATCACCCCGGGGTCATTGATTTCCACCGTGGTGTTGTTGGCCGTGTCCCCGTCGTAATCGGTGTTGCTCAGATTCTGGACATGGAGATCGGTGGTATCGTTGATGTCAAAGCTGATGGTATCCCCGGCCATGGCGGTCTGGTCCAGCTGGATCTTCAGATCCGCCTCTGTTTCACCGCCGCTGCTGTCCGGGTCCAGAAGGATGTGGATGGTCTGGTCATCGGAATAGATGACCTCCGCATTTTCATAATTTTCGGGTAATGAATCCTCATCCAGTACCCAGTTGTCGCCGTCAAAACTCATTTCAATTCCGTATCCGTCCAGCAGCATGGCCTCGGAGTCTTCGATTTCAAAACTGATATCATCCACGGCATTGGAACCGGATGCACTCACATTGCCCACCCGGCCGGAGAATTCCTCCATGGTCATGTTGACGATGTCACCGGAGCTTTCTGAGAATTCAATGGTGCCCCTGGCCAGCAGCCCCTGGGATGTGGTGTCCTGGACGAGATTCCGGTTATCTTCGTCGGGATCACAGGCAATGACATACTCCCATTCGGTATCGGATTTTTTATCGTAGTACACCGTGATCTCATGGGAGGCCCCCAGCGAATCGTATACCGTCACCACGCTCTGGTATTCATAGGTATCGGAGGACACGGCGGTGGTGTCGTCTGAGTCGTAGTCATATACGTTGGACAATACGGTCGAGTTGGAGTCCGAGTCCGCATCCAGGTTGGTGACCAGGGTAATCTCTTCGGTTTCGGAAGGAGAGCTGGTGAAGGCGGTGAGAATCAAATCCGTGATCGCCCCCACGGCATCCCCGTCTTCGTCCACCTCCCAGCCCTGGAGAATATACCCGTCCGGGGTGACCAGGGCCCCGGTTTCGTCAAAGGAGAAATCACCGGCCCGGGTATAATAGGTTTCATCAGAACCGGCCTGGGAGACCACGAAGAAACCGTCCCCGCCGATGGCCAGGTCTGTTGAATTCCCCGTGGTTTCAAGGGAGCCGTCTGAAAAATTCTGGCTTACATTGCCGACGCCCACGCCCAGCCCCACCTGGGCGGCACCGGACTGGGTGCCGATGGTCTGGTAAAGGGTATCCGTAAAGGTGGTTTCCCCCTTTTTGAATC
>JAKSBB010000969.1 GCA_022361315.1 Desulfobacterales bacterium | reverse complement strand
GCCGTCGGGATCCTTGATGACTGCGAAGGCGCTGCGGCCTTCTTTTTCGATGAGTGCCGTGGCTTCAACCACCTTGTCCTTGCACATTTGGGCGGTGAGGTCTTGGGCATGAAGACCACTCCCGGCCCAGAGGGTAAAAACGGCAAGTGTGAGGGTAAGACAAATAGATCTGATCATGGTGTCCTCCTTCCGGATCGTTGCGCTGAACATCAAGATGTTCAACGGGTTTCAATATATGGGTAACGGGCCGGTGTTAGAACCGGTCCGGTTCATCCGGGTTGAATTCGTTTATGTCTATGGCACGGTCGGGGGGAATTTCCCGGCCTCCGTTTCCCGCCTGGGGCAGGACGTCACGTGGCAGGACGGCTTCGGATTTATCCGGAATCCGGGGGGGTGCCTCCCGGGAAGGTGAACCCGTGGCACCCACCATATGCATCAGTTCGTTTACGCCGGATTTCATATGTTCGGCCTGGGCGCTCAATTCCTCAGAGGCTGAGGCCATCTCCTCGGCATTGGCCGCAACCTGCTGGACAACACCGGCCATTTCACCGATGGTCTGGTTGATCTGGCCGATACCCTGGGATTGCTCCCCTGAGGCGGTGGATATCCGGCTGACCAGACGGCCCGCCTCTTCCGTGCTTTTGGCCACATCGCAGAACGCCGTATTGGTCCGGGCCACCAGGGTGGTGCCCTGCTCCACCTGCTTCAGGGTGCTTTCAATGAGTTCTGCTGTATCTCCGGCAGCTTTGGCTGCCCGTCCGGCCAGGGTGCGCACCTCATCCGCCACCACGGAAAAACCGGCCCCGGCTTCACCTGCCCTGGCCGCTTCAACCGCAGCATTCAGTGCCAGCAGGTTGGTCTGAAAGGCGATTTCATCAATGGTGGAGATGATTTTACCCGTATCCTGGCTGGCCTGTGAAATATCCGTCATCGACCGTGTCAGTTCTGTCATGGCATCATTGGCCTGGGTTACGATGCTGCCGGTATCCTTCATCAACTGGTCGGCCTTTTGGGAGTTCTTGGCATTCTGTTGGGTCATTGCAGACATCTCTTCGATGGAGGCGGAGGTCTCCTCAATGGAGGCGGCCTGACGGGCGGCACCGTCGGCCATGATCTGGCTGGCCCCGGATATGTGATGGGATGCAGTTGCCACCTGGGCTGCCCCCTGATCCATATTGCCTGCCACCTGTCGCATACCGCTGATGATACTCCTGGAAATGAACAGGGAGAGAACAACTCCCACTCCCAAAGCGGTTCCCAGCCCGAGAATCATCATGAATGAGGCCTTTGCCAGTTTTGAGACAGCATTTTCAGCGATCCGGTCGGTGTCCCGGCCCGCATCATCCTGAAGGGACTTTGTTTTTTCGATGACTGATGCACCCAGGGTCTCCCGTTCCTGATCCAGGCGGCGCAGGAAGGCCCAGTCGTTTAAGAATTGATTCATGCTTGATTCATAGGCATTTCCGGCATTCCGGATCTCCGCCAGCCGCTCCAGGCCTTTCGGCGACCGGGTCAGCCCGGATATCTCTTCAAATGCCGTGTTGATCTCTTCGAAACGTTCCAGTCCGGCGGCCATGATCCCGGGATCGTTGAGCGCCTGTGACTTGAATCCCTGAATCCGGGTATCTTTGCCCAGCATGACAATCTCGTTCATCAGTGCAATTTTTCTATGACGCTGGGTCATGTCAGCGGCCAGTTTTGCCTGTTGGGAGTCCAGAAAGGAACGGCACAGGGCAACATAGCGGTCTGCCACCGACTCCATGACCGTTCTGTGGTCACCCAGCCGGTTAAAGGCAGCAAGATAGGCATTCATGGCAGCCAGATAATTCCGGCCGGCAATGAGCGTGTCGTCGACACGGGTCTGGTTGCGGGCGCCGGTGATCTGAGTCTTCAGGGTCGAGAGGTTTTTTTCAAACCCCGTGAATTTTTTGATGGCCGATGTGAGCCGCCGGGTGTTTTTGCGGACCATGGCGTTGGCCATCAGGACCTGAACACGGTTGCCTCCGTCCATGATCCGGTTGACCAGGACGATACCGGTCATGTTGGCATCTATATTCCCGCCGGTTTTTAAATCATTCTGGAGCCCTTTTAGAATAACGGTGCAATTGCCCATGTAGGCGCGGGCATTGGCTTTCATTTTACGCTCTGCCGCTATCAGTTTTTTATGGGTCTGGATATAGTGGGTCATTGCCCGGATATACTCCGCGGCTGCTGTTTCGGTTTCGTTGATAGCTGCCAGGTCTTCGGGATCCCTGGTGATGGGCCGGAGTTTTTCAGCGTACACCCCCACCTCTTTGAGCATTTCCATTGCCGAGGCAAGGGCTTTCATGTCGTCAAATATCTGGGCTTTAAAGTTCAGGGTATGGACTTTGTTGCCCAGGTTGACCATATCAGTAACCAGGGTAAGCTTCTTTTGCCGTTCGTCCAGATCATTGCGGAAGGCCCTGTTCTGACTGTTGAGAAAATCCCGGCTGTTTGTCATATAGGTGACGGCGTTGCGGTCCAGGGTTGCTCGTTCGTTTCCCAGGCCGGTAATGGTTTCCCGGATGGCGTCCATGGCGTCCTGGTAACGGGTCTTGGCTGCGTCAATCTCGTCCAGTCCTGAGGCGAGGCGATCCAGGTGAACGGCGGAGGCCACCAGTTGCTGACCTTTTTCTATGCCTGTGTTCATCCCTCCCAGGGCAGAAACGGCAGACTCGAAGAAAGCGGGATCTTCAGTAAATATAAATCCCCGCATGTGATACATAAGGCGGTTGGCCCACCCTCTGATGTCCGAGGCGATGGCCATCTCCGGCACGTACTCGCGAACCAGGATTTCAGATTCTTTCTGGGTGGACTTCATCCACCATACCCCGAGACTTCCCAGTACTGAGATTATCATAATCAGCAGCAGGAAACCGATACCGACCTTTTTGCCGATGGTCATGCGGACATTGCTCATCCTGTCCCTCCCTTCTAAGTAGCTTCCGATTTATTTAGACGATTACCCCCGGCGGCGAGCCGTATTTGCCGCAATGAATATTGACAGCGGCGGAACTGAGAGACCGCAGAAGCAGCCGGGTTAGAAACAGTCAGATAAGAAACAGGTATTGAGAATGGACATGAACTGATGGGGAACCGGCCGTCTTGATAACGGTAATTTCACCCGAGTGTTGTGAAATAGAGGCAGATGCAAAAAAGAATATGAGTCGCCAATACATTCCAAAGTAGGCGATCATCTTCTGAAAATCAATCAGGGAAACCCTGATTTTTTGTGGTTTTTTTGGGAAATAGGGAAATTAAATTCCCATTAATCCATCAATTTCCAGGCATAACCGGCCGATACCCTCCGGATTTTTATTCAGTTCCTGTCCCCTGAGGGTATTGAGGAAAAGATCTGGATCCTGGGGGAGGCTGCCGATGATATCCACACCGGTCAGGGCTGATTTCATTTCCGGGAGAAGTTCCGGGGTGGTTTTGTTAAGGACGCCTGAAACCGGGAGGCCTGCTTCTGAGGCAATGGTTGCCATACGGGCGGCCATGGTGACGGATTCAAAGGAGGGATCAACGACGGCGAGGATATGGTCGCACTCCCCGTCCAGGCGGCGGCCGAAATGCTCCAGCCCTGCGGCGGTGTCCACAATGACAAGCTCTGTGTCCTTGAGCCGGAGGTTGGAGAATATGCTGCGGAACAGGGTGCCCATGGGACAGGCGCAGCCTTCTCCGAAATGATGAATCTTGCCGATGGTAAGCACCTTTAGATTTTCTGAGTCGGACAGGCAGGGGCGGATCTGTTCGTCATCGGCCAGGGTGTCCAGGGTGAGGCCACCGGAAAAGAGAGGGGGCGGTCCGCCGAAACCCTGAGCCGAGGCTTTACGCCGGGCCTGTAATCCCTTTTTGCCGCCAAGTTCCTCAAGAACGGGTCTGGGCATCTCAATTCCCAGCATCCGGTAAAGTCCCAGGTTGGACTCATCCGCATCCACCAGCAGCACTGGGGTGCCCCGGTCTGCCATACCTTTGGCCAGAAGGGCGGATATTGTACTTTTGCCGCTTCCCCCTTTTCCGCAAATCATCAGTTTCATAAGGTTTCCCTCCCTGTTCAGATTGCTCCGGTTATTCCGGGATTTTATATCAGAATCTGTGGCAAATAACACCCCGGCACCGAAGATGGTCTGCACCGGGGTGAAAGGAATGGCTTGGGTCTTTTATTTTGAGAGCAGTGTCCGTGTGAACTCTATTATTTTGTTGGTACCGGCCACATCTCCCATGGCCATGATGTGAATGCCATCGGCATATTCGATAATATCCCGGATAAAATCACAGGCGATGTCGATGCCGGTGGCCCCTTCTGTATCCATCCGGTTAATCACCTCGTCCGGAACGTCGATGCCGTCAACGTTTTTGGTCATGAACTGGGCCATCTTCACACTTTTCAGGGGCATCAGTCCTACCAGAATCGGTTTTCCCAGGGGCTTGGCCTGCTTGAGGAAGTCGATGGTTTTCTCCGCATCATAGACCACCTGGGTCTGGAAAAAATCGGCGCCGGCCTCTATCTTTTTGGACATCCGCTCCAGTTCGGCTTCAGTCTTTTTGCCCACGGGGGTGGCCGTGCAGGAAACGGCGAAATCTGTTTTCCCGCCGAATTCCTTGTCGTTGTAGTCCAGGCCGTTGTTCATCTTTTTCACTAGTTTGATCAGATCAAAGGTGTTGTAATCGTATACGGCTTTGGAGGGGTAGGGACCGTGCTTGGGGGGATCACCCGTGGTCACCAGGATGTTGCGGATGCCCGTGGCATGGGCGCCGAGAAGATCGGCCTGGGTGCCCAGCAGGCTGCGGTCCCGGCAGGTGAAATGGGGAATCGCATCTGTACCGAGACGGCTTTGTATCAGGCTTCCCATGGCAATGGCATTGATTCTCAGGTTGCCCATGGGGCAGTCATGGATGTTGATGCCGTCCAGGGGGAGATAGTCTGCTGCCTTTTCCAGGGCAGCTTCCGTTTGTACCCCTTTAACCGGCCCAAGCTCGGTGGTGATCACGAATTTCTGGCCAAATGTATCAATAAGTCCCATCTTCTTCTCCGTTGATAATGATATTGGAAAAAGTGCTTCCGGATCGAATGATCCCAGCCACTATAGGGTATTTCACGGATTGTTTCAAGGCTCCGCCACGCATCGGAATCTTTTGTACCCGTAAGGGGAAAAATTTTCTGGGTTGATACAAAGACGGAGAGTCAAATCAGATTCATTCGGATGAGTTTTATAGCAGATTTCTAATACCAATGTCGTATTTTCAGGGGGTATTCTTAAGAAATATACAGAGGAGAACGATTAGTGGCATGAAGTTTTCATTGTTATAGGAATAATTATCAGAACAGCTTTGTACATATGACCGTAGATTATTCCGGTCTTCAACACGATACAAATAGACTTGAATCCGTTGAAACTGAAGCGCACAGGAAGTCTCACAAGGACGACCTGACGTTGAGAGCGCAAAAAAGGAAAGACATATGAAAACAATACACACATTCTTATCCGTCAATTTTATCTGTCTGGTACTTGTTGCCGGCGTCAATGCATTGACGCTGACGTCTGCCGAAGGCGTCTGGACCGGCACCTCAGGCGGCTCCTATGTCCGCTATATAAACGATGCAACCATTGACTACGGAAACGGACTCGAAGACCAGGTATTCTGGGGTTCCCCGGCCACCCATCGCGGACAGAGCGGTTTGGGATTCACCGGGTCCGCTTCGGCCGATACCCCGTTAAACTTTGAGTTTGGCGACGCCTTCACCATCGGTCAACTCCGGCACTTCAACAATCCCATTTATACCGGAAGTGCCGCCAACCAGGCCTTTCTGGACATCTCTCTGGGGTTCTCAGACCCGGCCGGACTGGATGATGTATTCAACATGACCTTTGGCATTGATGAGACCACCAACACCAGTGATCGGGAGGAGAGTGCCGACCATATAACGATTTCCGACGCCTATGCGGTCCAGGTCTTTGAGTTTTCCGGTGTTGAATACACCTTTGAATTCTTAGGGTTCGGTGATACGGCAGACGACCTGATCTCCTCGTTCACCTCCTACGAGGAGATGACCAACGATACGGAACTCTGGGGAAAGATAACCGCCGTCAACCCGGTTCCGGAGCCCACCACCATGCTGCTCTTCGGATTTGGCCTGCTGGGAATGGCCAACGTCGCCAGGAGAAAGCTGGGATAGTTCCTCAGCCAATTTAAAGATGGAAAAGGCAGGGCCGGTATTGTCGGTCCTGTCTTTTTATTTGCCCGTTTTTTGCTGCCCGTTCGTATTCTGGGCTCCGATGCCGCCGGCAGATCAGTCCATGGCGGCTTTCAGCAGCATCCGGTTGACCAGGCTCACGTATTCGGTGTTGGTGACGGGTTTGGACAGATGTCCCACCAGGGGATCATTCCGTGTCAGCTTTTGAAGGGATTCCAGAAATTCAATGTTACCGGAGACAAAAATAATGGGGACACGGGTGTTGGTTTCCCTGATTCGGTGATACACATCCATGCCGCTTTGGTTATCCAAAAGCATATAGTCCAGGCTCACCAGGTCATAGGTGTTTTCATCGAACAACCGGAGTGCATCCCTGGCCTGTGGTGTGGCATCCACCCGGTGGCGGCAGGGGGGATCGGTCAATATGGTGGTCTGCACATCTGAGATGGCCGGCTCGTCCTCCACCAGAAGGATGTGTTTGCCGGTGACCAGTTCGGGAGTGTCAATGGCGGCCTGTTCTTCGGCACTCAGCTGTTTTCTGATAACAGGAAAGGTGACGGTGAATATCGTTCCTTCGCCCATGGTGGAGGTCACCTTAATGTCGCCTTTATGCTGCTCCACATATTTTTTTACGTTTGCCATGCCGTATCCGGTACCCTGAACATCTTTGTCGTAAAGGTTAAGGCTGTCCCGGT